>JBARPA010000243.1:0-8469 GCA_049642665.1 Candidatus Zixiibacteriota bacterium | reverse complement strand
ACGCGATATGATCCAAAAAGAGAGAATAAAGCATCTTAACTCAAAGAGATTAAGGTTGAGAAATTATGTTCTTTACTGGATGCAAGCTTCGCAAAGGACTGAATACAACCATGCCCTGGAACAATCTATTCTATTGGCTAATACTTTAAGCAGACCCCTGGTGGTGTTCTTCGGAATAACTGATGATTTTTCCGAAGCCAATGAAAGGCACTACTTTTTTATGCTGGAGGGACTTAAAGAGGTTCAGTCCTCACTTGAAAAGAGGGGCATAAAAATGGTCATCAGGCATAATTCTCCGCAAAAAGGTGTGCTTGAGCTTTCAAAAAATGCCTGCCTGGTAATTGTCGACAGAGGTTATCTTAAAATACAAAGGGACTGGCGCAGCTTTGCTTCCAGAAATATGGAATGTCGTATGGTTCAGGTGGAAAGTGATGTGGTGGTTCCGGTAGAGGAGGCGTCTCCTAAGGAGGAATACTCGGCTGCCACCTTCAGACCCAAGATTACAAAGAAGCTGGATCAGTATCTCCTCCCGCTTAAAAAATACAAGCCCGTAATTGATTCGCTAGACATGAGGTTTGATTCTATTGATTTAAATAATCCGGGCAAGGTTTTATTGAATTTAAATATCGACAAAAGTGTCAACAGGGTGGATAGCTTTCACGGAGGCACAGCTGAGGCTAAAAAACACCTGGGAAAATTCCTGAAGAATAAGCTCAGCCATTTTCAGGAGTTGCGAAATGATCCCAACCTGGATTATCTTTCCAATATGAGCCTTTATTTGCATTTTGGCCAGATCTCTCCATTATATATTGCCTTAAGAGTTCTGAAAACTAAAAGTCCGGGCAAAGAGGCTTTCCTGGAGGAACTTTTGGTGAGAAGGGAGTTGAGCATTAACTTTGTCTTTTACAACGATAATTACGACTCTTTCGACGGATTGCCACCTTGGGCGAAGAAAAGCTTAAGGGAACATAAGAGGGACAAAAGAGAATACCTCTATACCCTGAAGGATCTGGAAAATGCAAAAACCCATGATTCTTACTGGAACGCAGCTCAGGAGGAGATGAGGATCACCGGCAAAATGCATGGTTATATGAGGATGTACTGGGGAAAGAAAATCCTGGAATGGACAAAGACTCCCGAGGAAGCTTTTAAAATAGCTCTTTACCTTAATAACAGATATGAGCTGGACGGAAGAGACCCGAATGGATTTACCGGTGTTGCTTGGTGCTTTGGAAAACATGACCGCCCCTGGAGGGAAAGACACATCTTCGGAAAAATACGCTATATGAACGCTTCTGGCTTAAAAAGGAAATTTGATGCTGACCAGTACGTGCGAAAAATAGAGAAGCTTAAGAAATCTTAGTAGTTCGCAGATGGCTAAAAATCGACATATACTGGTTACCGGTGCTACTGGCTATATAGGCGGCCGGCTGGTACCGCGTCTTTTGGAGGAGGGTTACCAGGTTCAAGTTCTGGTGAGGGACGTTGCTCGTCTTGGGGGTCGATTTTGGGCGGAAAAGGTGAAAATGCATCAGGGGGATGCTTTTAAACCGGAAAGTTTAACAAAGGCCATGCAGGGTATGGAGGTAGCCTATTACTTTATTCACAGTCTGTATGCGGGATCTGATTTTCACCAGAAGGACCTGAGCGCAGCCCGCAATTTCTCAAGTGCAGCTCTTAAGGCAGGGATTAAACGCATCATATATCTGGGAGGTCTGGGTGACCCTCAAAAAAAACTCTCCGAGCACCTACGCTCCCGTCAGCATACCGGCGAGGCTTTGAGGGAGGCTGGCGTGCCGGTAACTGAGTTTAGAGCTGCTATTATCGTAGGCTCAGGCAGCGCCTCATTTGAGATGATTCGCTATTTAAGCGAGAGGATACCTTTGATGATCTGTCCCCGCTGGGTGTTCAGCCGAATACAGCCTATTGCCATTAAGGATGTGATGGATTATCTGGTTGCTGCCCTGGAGACCCCGGAAAGCGCAGGCCGGATTATCGAAATTGGCGGAGCGGATGTGTTAACCTATGCTGATACCATGCTGGGGTATTCCAGGATCAGGGGACTGAGCCGCTTTATCGTTCCGGTGCCGGTTTTATCTCCCGGACTTTCATCCCACTGGGTTCACTGGGTTACCCCGGTCTCGGCCAAGATCGCCCGTCCCTTAATAGAGGGTTTGAGAAATCAGGTTATCGTAAACGATGATTCAGCCAAGTATCTTTTCCCCCGGATCAAACCCATGGGATACGGGGATGCAGTTAAGCTGGCACTTTCAAACATTAAAACCGGCCAGGTGGAGACCGCCTGGACCGATGCTTTGATCACCAGCCAGGGAGGGAGCCCTCCGGCAACACTTACTTCCCAGGAGGGAATGATGATAAAAAAATGGCAACGGATAGTGAATACTTCACCGCAGGCCATATATCGGATTTTCACTGGAATGGGTGGTCAAAGAGGCTGGCTGCATGCCAACAGCGCCTGGCAGTTGCGTGGCATTGCCGATCGCCTGGTGGGTGGGGTAGGACTGCGCCGCGGTCGCCGTCATCCCGATGAGCTAAGAGTGGGAGATGCGCTGGATTTCTGGAGGGTGGAGAGACTGAAACCAAATCGACTGTTGAGGCTGCGTTCTGAGATGAGAGCACCAGGCCAGCTCTGGCTTCAGTTCGAAGTCCACCCCTACCGTTATGAAAAAACACTTCTGGCACAAACGCTTTTCTATGCACCTAAAGGATTGTGGGGTCTTTTGTATTGGTATCTTTTTTATCCGTTACATTTTGTCGTTTTCTCGGGTTTAATCATGAAGCTGGCTAAGAAAGCAAAAGAAATCAGAAATAATAAGTGATTATTTCATTTCAAGGAGATTTGTTCTTAATTTAATGTCTCAAATGGTTTATAAACCTTCTAAAGACTGGATAAACATTCTTATTTAGAATATAGTTAATTTTTAATACGTTACTCCTCACATTCTGATAAAGCAGAGTGATCACACAAAGCTTAGAATTTCGAAAACACCCCTTTTAAACATGACAAATGCTATCCTCTTTAAAAGAGTATATTGACAAAGTGAGTATTTATGTTATATTTCATTAAAGACTTTAAGGTTCGTCTTCTTTTATATCCTTTTACTGGTGGGAATTGGTTATGAAATTCCTAAAAAATGCTCTGAGAATCCTGGTTTTGGTGCTGTTCTTAGGACTGGTCATTTACGGAATCCAGTTAGGTGACTTTGTGGAAACAAGGGGTAACGGCTCTGTTTTGTGTCTTTCGTGTATTGGAATAGAGTAGCTTATCTGGTATTCCACAGAAAAGTGATTCTTTTCCAGATTTAATTGACAATTTTTTAAGAGAGAATGAAAAGACGATTTTTTCAGATAGGAAGTCTTCTGATCTCAAATTCCTACATCGGATCAATTTTTTACAGCAATATCTACCAGGGGTGGTTTAAGGGGGTCTGCATTCCGTTTATGAACTGTTATGGCTGCCCTTTGGCTGTGGTAAGCTGTCCCATTGGAACTCTTCAGCATTTTGTTATCATAGGAGCTATTCCCTTTTTGCTTATAGGATTTCTGGGAGTTGTGGGACTTACAGTGGGAAGGATGACCTGCGGCTGGCTCTGCCCCTTTGGCTTGGCCCAGGAGATGCTACACAAGATAAAAACTCCCAAGCTACATCCGGGCAGAGTTTTCACCTATACCAAGTATCTGATCTTGATCGGCCTGACCATCCTGGTGGCTTATTGGGTGGGAGAACCCTGGCTATGCAAGCTGTGCCCGGTGGGGACATTGGAAGCTGGTATACCAATCATTTCCTGGAATCCTGGTGGTGATATTTTCACCCAGGGTGGCCCCATTGTCTCCCGGGTGGGAACCTTGTTTTATGTTAAGCTAATCATACTTCTTGGTTTTGTGCTGGGAGCGGTATTCATCCGTCAACCCTTCTGCCGCTACGCCTGTCCCCTGGGAGCGATCTATTCACTTTTCAACAGGGTGAGCATTTTCCAAATCAGGCTGTATAGAGGAAAATGCGGTTTTTTTCATGAGTATCAAGAGACTTGCCCCATGGAGGTAAATGCTCAACAAAATCCTAATGATAAAGACTGCATTCGCTGCCTGGAGTGCACTAAATGTAAAAGCCTGGCTTTTAAACCTTTTTGGAAGAGGTGATGTTGAAGAAAATTCCCAGATGGAGCGAATCCTGAGAAATAAGTGAAGCTCTTAAATGGATTTAGAACTTGATTAAAAAATCTATAGAATGAAAAAATGAAAAAGAGAACGTCATTAATTATTGCTTTTATCATAATCCTCTTACTTCTGTGGAGCATTAGTCTGTGGGCTGATTCCAACTTTACTCAAGTCAATTCTAATATAAATGAGGATACTGGGGAAATGCTTAAGGGGCGGGTTTTTGCTCAAACAAGCAGTTACTCTATCCCGCGAAATGAGGTACTTTTGGAAATAGCCACGGGTACCTGGTGAGGGTCTTGCCGATATGCAGCAGTTGCTGCGGATGTGCTAGCAAAACTAAAAGGAGATAGTTTGGTAGTTTTGGAGTATCACAGGTTGGATCCTTTTGAAAACCCCGATGCTCTGGGCAGGATAGACTATTATGGTATTATGGGCTATCCCACTGCTAAATTTAATGGAAAAATGGAGATTGCTGGCGGCTGGGCTGGAGTCTACGGATATTATGAGGTGGCTTTTTATGAGGAAATACAGAATCCCTCTCCCTGTTCTCTGAACATATTGTTTGATTATGATCCTACCACCAGGATTTTAAAGATTAAATCTGCTATCACTGCAGTGGACAGCTTTGAAAATGCATATTTGTACTACGCTCTTGCGGAAAATTATATCTACCACCCCTGGCAGGATTTGGATAGTCTGCACCATGTGGTGCGAAAGATGTTACCCGATCACAAAGGTGTTGTTCTGCCAGCTATGGATTTTAATGATACCTATGTTGATTCACAGATTTGCACTCTGGATACAGCATGGAATCCGCGAAACTGCTATGTGGTGGTTTTTGTGCAGCGAAATTATTCAGGGGGCTGGGTACTCAGATCGTTCAAAAGCGCCCCCCTGGCTTGGGTTTTCGGTGATGCTAACGGAGATGAAAAGACGGATGTAGCGGATATTGTTTTTCTGGTGAATTACGTATTTAAAAAGGGACCTGCTCCTTATCCCTTGGGAAGCGGAGATCCAAATAACGATTGTATGGTTGATGTTTTTGATATAATTTATATGCTGAATTTTTATTTCAGAGGAGGTGCTGCACCACTTAAAGGATGTGCTCAATAGTTGGATTGACATTGAAAGATTTTCACCGAAGCTGAGGAGGTGATACATAAAGAATACCTCGATTCAGTCGAATCTGATAGGGTAAACAGCCCTTTGAAGCGATTGGAGTTAAAGCTTAAATGATAAAACTCCTGGGAGGAAAAAATGCAAAAGAAGATGACTTACGTTCTGATTTTTGTAATTGTTTTATTACTTGGGGCAAGCACAGTTCTCTGGTCTGATTCAACATTCTGTCCTATCCAGCCAGCCGGAGATAAAGACGCTGTGGATTTGCCTCAAAAGAGGATTTCAGGCACAGGAAAGGCCTACTCGGTTCCACGAAACCAGGTCCTGGTGGAAATGGCTACTGCTACCTGGTGAGGGTATTGCCCTTACGCAGCAGTTGCTGCGGAAGCTCTGGAACATTCGAAGGGTGAGAGCCTTGTGGTTTTGGCTTATCACAACGACGATGGCTTCACAAATACGGATGGCAATGGAAGAATGGCTTACTATAGTGTCTCGGGAGTTCCCACGGCAATATTCAATGGAGGTACAAGAGTAGTGGGTGGCTGGGACGGCGTTTACAGCTACTACCTGGATGCATATAACAGCGAAATGCAGATTCCGTCTCCCTGTACTCTGGATGTACTGGTGGATTATAATCCCGACACCAGATTACTAAAGGTAAAAGCCACGGTTTTTGCAGTAGATAGTATGGTTAGTACCCATCTCCGTTATGCCATTGCAGAGAGCCACTTTGCTTTAAGTTGGGGGGGCCTGGACAGCTTACATCATGTGGTGCGAAAAATGCTGCCAGACTACGCTGGCGTCTGGATGTTGCATTTGGGACCAAATGATACTTTCGTGGATTCCCAGACTTACACTCTGTACTCCCGGTGGAAGGAAGAGAATTGCTACGTGGTGGTCTTTGTTCAGGACGATTCGGACCAGTCCATATTGAGATCAGTGAAGATCGAATCTATAATACCCCCGCTTTATGGGGATGCCAACGGAGATGGCACCTTAAGTATATCGGATGCAGTTTATCTGGTAAATTATCTTTTCAGAGAAGGTCCCGCACCAAATCCTATAACCCATGGAGATCCAAACAATGATTGTATTGTAAACGTGGTTGATGTGGTCTATTTGGTCAACTATCTTTTCAAAGAGGGTCCTGTACCCGCACAGGGATGTGCTGGATAATAGAAATTTTGTGATGAAAATAAAAAGTTAAAAACATAATTTAAACACGGAGGAGTTGCAATGAGAGATCCAAGAAAAGATATAGTGGTCAGTGGGTTTCTAGTTTTTGCTTTAATGGTTTGTTCCGGCTGCCTGTTTACTGCTGAAAGCAAAGCTCAGATTTCCTTTACCTATACCACTCCGGTCACCCAGAAGATCGTTGCCCTTGGCGATACCGCTGAATTCTTATCCACCTTGACCAACACCGGTTCCGGAGGGGATACCTACGATGTGGATATGATAAAAAAGCCCGCTACCCCGGGAGATTGGTGGGTAAGATTTTGCACGGGTAGTGTATGCTGGCCTCCAGAGGTTACCCATGCAGAGATGTCTCTGGGTCCAGGCGAATCCGACGAGACCAGATTGGATATGTCACCCCTGTCAGCTGGCGCTGGAATGGTGATCATGAGGATTACCTCTCAGACCAATCCCAGCATCAAAGACTCAATTACCTTTACCCTTAATACGGCGTCGGGAGTTCCAGCCCTGAACCAATGGGCAATAATTACACTTATGTTTTTGCTTTTGGTTTCCGGATTGTATCTGATGTGGAGGAGATTGAATGTAGCAAAGGTTAAATGATCTTCACCTGCCTGAAGATTTTTAATTGATTTAAGTGTGAAATTTGATTATTGTTTCTGATACAAATGCCAGCGATTTGGCATATGTTAATTAGATGATTTCTAAATTGAAAAATATACGGCCCCCAAAAGACTGCTTTAGAGGATTTCTTTGTATAAGCATCTGTCTTTTTATGCTCTGGGCTTTTCCGGGATGTTCCACCAAGAAATCGACTCCTCCGGAGGAGTTTGGATCCATATTTGTAAAGTCAACCATTTCTGACGCAAAAATTTTACTGGACAATTCAGATACGGGTAAACAAACACCGGATACTTTATTTGATATCAAGGCCGGCAGCCATCTGATTGAGGTGGAAATGGATGGCTATCTCTCTTCTCCTCAATCAATTGTGGTGGAAGTTGAAGCTGATAAGGTAGTTCAGGCAAGTTTCACCCTGCTAAGTTTGAGTTATGGTTCTTTATCGGTGAGCTCTAATGTACAGGGTGCCAATATAGCCCTGGACAACGTAACCACAGATAAACAAACTCCGTTTTTGTTCGACCACAACATTACTGTGGGGACTCATATTGTTTCTGTTTTTAAGGACGGATATTCCAACGATGCTCCTGCTAAGGAGGTGGTAAGTATCTCAACTGCAGATACCGTAAGATTAGAGTTCAGTTTAAGCCCCGCCACAATGGGGCAGGATGTGGGAAATATCACCCCGGATTTCCATCTGAATGACGACTTCGGGGAAAGCCATGAACTTTATGCTTATCGGGGATTCGTGTGTGTGATCAATTTCTGGGGGCTCTCCTGTTATTACTGTATGGTGGAACTCCCCTATCTGGAACAATTGTACACCGAATATGCTTCTGACAGCTTTAAGATCCTCGCACTTAACTACGAGGATGATTTCGATGTGATCAGTCAGAAAAGAAACGAACTGGATCTGAACTTTGTACTGCTTAAGGATGAGGGGGGAGCCGTTAAAAGTGATTTCGGGGTGGTGGGAACACCTGTCACCATCATCATTGATCGCAGCGGAAAAATCTATTACTATGTACTGGGATTTCCGGATGAACCGGATAGAATTGAAAAGGAGATGATCAAATACAGAGAGAAGTTAGATGAGCTATTTGGCAAATAAAACCTTATCTTATTTTTTACAAATATGAAGCATTCAAGAAGCGTTAGACCGAGATTTTTCAAACTCCTTATATTATTAGCGATCTGGCTTTCCCTTTCTTCTATGGTTATGGGAAGGGGAAAGCTTTCCAAAGCTCCTGATTTTGTGGCCAAAGACCTGGACGGTAAAAAGGTGGAGCTAAAAGAGGTATTGGAGCAGGGACCGGTATTGATCAGCTTCTGGGCTACCTGGTGTAAACCCTG
>JBARPA010000242.1:0-3889 GCA_049642665.1 Candidatus Zixiibacteriota bacterium | reverse complement strand
CATATCCTCCATATGAGGCTCCCCAGATAGCGAGTTTATCCGGATTGGACCATTTCTCGTTGATCAGGTAATCTATAGCGCTAATGCAATCCATATTAGCCTGGTGGCGTCCTTCCAGGTTGTCCGCCTCCTCATAAGCAGGACCGTATCCGGTTGAACCCCTGATGTTGGGAAACATAAGAATGATTCCTTTGCTTAGAGCAAAGGCGATATTGCGCTGGAAATAGGGGCGGGTCTGGGAGGGTGGTCCACCATGATAGCTTACTATAGCTGGGTTCTGACCATCCTTCTTTGCATTCTTGGGGACATAAAGGAGCGCTGGTATTTGGGTCCCATCTGCGGAAGGGTAGCGAATGCTCCTCACGTCGATTTTGGAGAAATCGAAACCGAAAGTGGAAATCGAAGCCAAATTCTTCAGCGAAGTTTCTCCCATCCTGAATTTAAAACAGGTAGGGGAGGTCTTGGGGGAGGAGAAGCCGAACACCATCTCTCCGAAATCGTTTCCCGAAAGCCCGGATATGACTCCGATCTCAGGCTGGGGAACTTCCAACATCTTCCCATTGAGGTCAAAAGCTACCAGCTTGGAGTAACCATCCTCATTAAGTGCAGCTATGACTACCATAGCCCGGGGAATCAAAAGATAGCTGTCCACCTCTTGTCCAGGATCATACAGAAGTTTAAGTTTTTTAGGCTTTTCGGGATCTAATATGGCAAATTTGGGGAACTCATTTTCTGAAGAAAGAGCATCGGTCAGGGTGATAACTTTGTGATCCAGGGTAAAGGCTCCGCCATAGTAAAGGCCTTTCTCGGTTATATCCTTTGTTTTCTTGGTCTTCGGGTCCAGGATGAAAAGCTGGGATTCGGAGAAGCTCAACCACCTTGTGCAGAGCAGTTCGCCATCCTTATACTCCGCTGCTCCAAACCATTCCTCCTCCGTGTAGAGGGAATCCAGCTTGCCAGTGGAGATGGTATATTTGCACAGGGTTCGGGTCTGGCGATCATCAGACATCACAAAGAACTCGTCTTCATTTTTGAAGATCTCGGCAATATACATTATGTTTTCATTCTCCAGAAGTGGCCTGGATGAGCCATCCCGGTTGAAAATATAGACGTCGAAGTTCTCGTTTCCGTGTTTCATCACTCCCACCAGAACATACTTGCCAGAAGGGTTAACTGAAAAATAGCCCACGGTCATTCCCAGATCGGTCCAGTTGTTGGGAGTAATCTGATGGGGCCAGCCCATGGGTTGATCAATCCAGAAAACCGCTGCTGATTGCCCGGTGATCCTCATGGTGAAATATATTCTGCCGGTATTATCAATTTGAGCATCTGCGATGTAATCGATTCCTAAAAGGAAGCTCAGGTCGTTGTAGGTGGATTCCCAGTATGGGGATTTGGTTAAAGCATTGTTGGTGGCTGCATTGCAGCTATCAATATAAGCCATCATTCGCGTGGTGTCAGTTAATATCCAGGTGTCCGCCTCCTTCAGAAGCCCTTCCACCCTGGACTGGGCAAAAGCAAAGGAAACCCAGATAAGGAGGATCAGAAAGAGCGGCAGGATGACTTTGGTTTTGGTGCGTATCATACGCATACCTCCTGAATGAAGTTTAGTTTTACTTTTCTTACGTACATCTTAGATTTTCTAATATATGGTATTAATCAAAAAAGTCAAGTCATAATTGTAGAATTCATGAGAGGGCATAAAGATAAAATTTAATATATAATACGAGGTTAAATACCCAGGGTTTCGTCTAAAAGGAGTTTAATATCTTCGGGTTTGTTCTGAAGTTACTTAAAATAGTGTTTTGTTCTAATACCTTAAAAGAGGCTTAAATTGAACCTTTCCCCTAAGTTATATTATGAAACAGCCCGTGCTGAGGAGAACACGGGCTTTTAAGCTATAATCAAGAAAAACTTAAATATTTTATCTTCCTATCAGTTTAAGTTTCAGCACAGGGTGCTGGACCGCTTTTTAAAACATAATTGACCAGGTAAACCACATCGGATATATTCACCTCACCATCACAGTTAACATCACCTGCAGCCTCCGGGTTGGGAGGTGATCCGCTTTTCAGCACATAGTTGACCAGAAATACAGCATCAACTATGTCGGCTTCTCCGTCACCATTGGCATCACCGATAATAAATGGTGCAGCCAGCGTGGCTAAAGCTGCTACCGAAGCTCTACAGAAATCGACAAAGTAGGATGTGTCAAAAACAGCTATGACATCTCCGGTAGTGTGATAAGCGGGATGGAAATCATCGAAATCCTCTATCCCCAGGATTGCGGGAAAACCAAAATCCCAGAATGAAGCATGATCAGACCGATCAGTGGCGCCCATTGTAATTTTCTGGGGAACCAGATTTATCCCATAATCGGATAATGTTCCTACCAAAATATCACCCAGTGCTATGGAGGGTGCCTCGGTGCCGGTATGAATCTCCACAATATTGTCGTCATTTCCATCAAACGCTATCATGTCGAAGTTCAGGACACCTAAAATATTATCCCCTGCATTATAGGCATCCTGGGCGTAGTACCACGAACCCACGAGCCCCTGCTCCTCCGCAGGAAAGGTAACAAATTTGACAGTGTACTTAAGCTCATAATCCTTCAGTATTGAGGCGGCAGTTAAGACGGCCGAAACTCCAGAGGCGTTATCATCTGCTCCTGGCGCGTAATTCATTTCATCCTCTGATGCATCATCGTAGTGAGCGGTGATGAGATACTCTCCTGAAACACCATCCTCTCCAGGAAGGGTGGCTACAACGTTTTTCATCTGAAGAGATTCGATATTGCCGGACTGAGGGTTCCAGGTTTGACCGCCATTATCTGTGTAATCAATGGAATTATATCCCACAACCCATCCTGTGGTGTCATTTACAAAATTACCCCCATAAAGATAGTAACCATATGGAGTGCTACGATCCTGCCAGGTGCTGCCACCATCAGTGGTGTAAAGGACAGTGCCGGCAAAGCCCGCTATCCAGCCGTACAGTGAATCCACAAAACAGACTGCGTTAAGGCGCTCGGAGGTACCGACAGACTTTACATTCCAGGTAGTGCCAGCATCCGCAGTGTAAAGAACCCTTCCAACATCTCCCACTGCCCATCCTTTTAATGAAGTTACAAAATCCAATCCATAAAGGTTTTGATAAATACCACTGGACTGAGTATTCCAGTTGGTCCCTCTATCGATGGTGTTTAGAATGGTTCCGCCTGATCCTACAATCCAACCATTATTGGAATCCACAAAATCAATGGAATAAAGAGATGTAGCAGTTGGAGTTGATTGCGTGTTCCAGGAAGCTCCGCCTGAGGAGGTATACAAAACTGTGCCGTTATACCCTACTGCCCAGCCGTAGGTCGGGCTCTCGAAATAAGCCCCTCTGAATTCCTCATATGTGCCCGAGGAAAGCTCAGACCAGGTGTCTCCTGCGTCAAGCGATTTCAAAATCATCCCGTTGTTACCCACAGCAAAAAGCGTATCCTCATGAGGAGCTACCACCTCCCAGAGGCTGTAGCTTTCTGTTCCATCCACCAACTCCCAGTAAGTTCCGGCATCGGTTGTCTTTAAAATCCCTCCATAAGCAACAGCCCATGCGGTTTGCCCATCAGGAGTGGCTATAACGTCGAGCACGTAACCGCTAAATGCGGGAAAATCAAAGAGGTGATATTCTGTAGTTAAGCCTAAACTATCCAGGCGCTCCTTTATATACTGGCCTGCCTTGGAACAGCCCTCAGTGTACGTATACCTGGTGGCTATCCGGTAATCGCTTCCTCCAATATCTACTGTATCTTCACCAGAGAGGTGGTTGACCCAGCCTATGATCTCCTCAGTTGTTACCTTAGAGACCATGCTGTCAACCAGAGGGTGATAGGTGGGAA
>JBARPA010000241.1:0-3331 GCA_049642665.1 Candidatus Zixiibacteriota bacterium | reverse complement strand
GTGGGAGTCTCTGCTGTGATTACCATGATAGCCATAGGTCAGGGAGCTAGTGCTCAGATTACAGAACGTATAAGTCAGTTGGGGGCAAATCTTTTGATGGTGCGTCCCGGGGCCTCTCAGAGAGGACCTGCACGATCAGCAAGCGGAAGCCGCACCTCTCTTACTTACGCGGATGCTCAAGCTATTGCTGAACAGTGCCCCTCCGTTGACAAAGTTGATGCGGAATATTCCGGAAATGCTCAGGTAGTTTACGGAAATAACAATACCAATACCTCCATAAATGGAGTAACACCCAACCATCCAGAAGTAAGGAATTTCCCGGTAGAGCAAGGCTCCTTCTTGACTGATGAGGATAACCGAATTATGAATCGGGTCGCGGTTCTGGGAAAAACGGTGGTCAAAGACCTTTTCGGAGAGGAAGATCCTATAGGACAATACATAAAGATTAAGCGTAGCAATTTTCAGGTTATCGGCGTGATGAGCGAAAAAGGTAGTAGTGGGCGGAGAGATGAGGACGATATCATCTTTGTTCCTTTGAAAACCGCACAGAAAAGGCTATTTGGGGTGGATTATGTATCAACTGTCAATGTGGAGGCGAAGAATGAGGATGTTATGGACAAAGCATCAGCCGAGATTGCGTCTGTTCTCCATGAAAGGCACAATATCAGGGAGGACCAGGAGGACGACTTCAATATCAGATCACAAGCAGAGATTCTCTCTACCATGCAGGAAACCAGTAACACATTCACTATGCTGCTTGCTAGTGTTGCCGTGGTTAGCCTTATAGTGGGAGGAATCGGGATTATGAACATTATGTTTGTGTCCGTTACCGAGAGGACCAGGGAAATAGGCATCCGTAAGGCGATAGGCGCCCAGAGGCGTGATATCCTGAGCCAGTTTCTTATCGAGGCAGTTATAGTCTCTCTGACCGGAGGGGCAATTGGTATTCTTGCGGGTATATTGGCCAGTGAACTGGTGAGTAAATATGCAGGCTGGTCCACAATTATCACTCCTACCTCCATGTTGTTGTCCTTCTCCTTTGCCTTTGCAGTGGGATTATTCTTTGGATTTTATCCAGCTCGCAAAGGCGCGCTTTTGAACCCTATTGATGCATTAAGATATGAGTAACTGATAAAAGAATTTAAATTACAGAAATGAATCAGGAAGATGATAATAAAAAACATATTTGAGGAGAACAAATAGATATGAGATCAGATAAAATCACAAACAATCAGATCACCACAGATGACCTGGCATTTTCAGCCTATCTGAAAATGAAAGGTTATCCTCTCATCAAATCAGATCAAAAGAAATCAAAAAGCACCTTCACCTTTGATGTGAAGGGAGATATCGAAGAGTTGAAGGTGGAGTTCATCAACAGCGAGTTCGTTCAGTTCTATAATGAACTGAGAAATCTAAAGAAAATGATTTCAACAAGATAGGAGGTTGAAATGAAATCGTATCGCATATCCATCCTGATTCTCGTGTTTTTTGCCCTTCTTATTGCCAGTCCCTGGAACGAGGCTTTGAGCCAGCGCGGTGGAGGTCATCATGGAAAAGGCTTCTTGTCCAATCTGACTGATGAGCAAAGAGAGGCTGTTCGAGAGAAAATGGAGGAGATGAGAAATCAGGGTGTCACCCGGGAGGAGATTCACACCGCAGTGGCCGAAATGCTAAAAGGTTACGGTATAGAGGTGCCTGAGGATTGGAAGGGACCCCATACTCGAGGTGGCTTTGGTCCCGGACCAGGTGGCCTCTGGAAAGATCTCACTAAAGAGCAGAGAGAAGCTGTTCATGAAAAGATAAAGGAGATGAAAGAACAGGGTGCTACGCGTGAGGAGATTCGGGCGGTCGTAGTAGAAATGCTTGAAGGATACGGGATTGAAGTGCCTGAGGATTGGCCCGGACCTTTTGGTTTTGGCCACGGTAGAGGTGGTTTCTGGAAAGATCTCACTAAAGAGCAGAGGGAAGCTGTTCATGAAAAGATAAAGGAGTTGCGAGAACAGGGCGCCACCCGTGAAGAGATTCGCGCTGCTGTTGTTGAGATACTTCAGGGGTATGGTATTGAGCTTCCTGAGAAGTGGGGTGAAGGACACCGATGCGATATCAGAGATTTGTTGTCCAATTTGACTGATGAGCAAAGGCAAGCTGTTCGGGATAAGATCAGGGAGATGCGAAGCCAGGGTGCTACCCGTGAGGAAATTCGGGCAGCGGTTGCTGGGATGCTTGAAGGATACGGAATCGAGCTGCCAAAGGAATCTGAAGGCAGTTCCACAGAAATGGTACCTGCTAAACCCTATATACAAGCCCAGAATTATCCCAATCCCTTTAATCCTCAGACCGAGATAGCTTATACTCTGCCTGAGGACTCCAGGGTTAAACTGACCATATTGAACATACAAGGTCAAAAGGTCAGAGTTTTGGTGGATGAGTATCAAACCGCAGGGACGAGAAAGGTGACCTGGGATGGTTGCGACGAAAAAGGAGAAAGTGTAGCAAGTGGTGTCTATTTCTACCTGATTGAGGCCGGCTCCTACAGCGCTTCGAACCAGATGGTTTTGCTCAAGTAGACCAGAGGTTATGAACAATTATATCCAAATACTGGGGGTGGCCCGATCTTCTGGTTGCCCCCGGTTTTCTAACCTACAATAAATGAGGATATAAGAATGGCTGACAAAAACCTCATTACAATACGTACGCAAGCAATTATATTCCTGGCATTTGCTGGGTTTATCCTCATAGCAGGCTGCAACACTCAGGAGGTTGAAACTCACTGGTCACCAGAGCCAATAAAGGTGGACGGCGAAATAACGGAATGGAATAATATGCCCATGAACTATTTTGAGGAGAGTGGGGTGGGACTGGGTTTATGCAATGACACGGAAAACCTTTACATTCTCTTCCGCTTCAACAACACCCAATGGGCGCGAGCCATTCGTATGGGTGGTCTGACTTTGTGGCTGGATAATTCGGGTAAAAAGAAGAAAGATTTTGGCATCCGTTACACCGGGGGGCCATCTCTTTCTGATCTGCAAAAACTGGGAGGACCCGGTGGTGGATTCAGGGAGAGCCTGACGCCTGAGCAACAAAAGCGTCTCACTGAAATGGAGATGGATATGGCAGATCAAATCACGGTCATCGACAAAAAAGCAAATCAGGAAATAAACTTGCGTCCTGATGGGTCTGGCGGTCCGGCCGTTAGTTTTGCCTCTGTCCAGGGAATCTACGCATATGAATTCAGCATTCCCCTGCGAAAAGGCGATGTTTTCGATCACGCTGTCGGTGCGAATCCGGGACAGACCATCTGTCTTGGGTTGGAGTGGGGTGATAT
>JBARPA010000240.1:0-3378 GCA_049642665.1 Candidatus Zixiibacteriota bacterium | reverse complement strand
GTTTAAAACCTCCTCTATTTTGGGGTTGTACCCTTTTTTTAATATCGGTAGAAGTTTAAGCCTAACTTTGTTTCTCAGATAGTCTGTTCTCAGATTAGAGGAATCGATTCTAAAAGGGATTTTTTTCTTTTTCAGAAAAGCTTCGATTTCCTCTCTTTTTATCTCGATCAGAGGTCTGATGATTTTATTTTTTACAGGAGGAATTCCGGAAAGTCCCAGAGAGCCTGAGCCCCGGATAAGTCTTATCAAAACCGTTTCAGCCTGATCATTGAAATTATGGCCCAGGGCTATTTTTTGAGCTTTGAGTTTGTCAGCCAGCTTATTCAGATAATTATATCTGATTTCTCTGGCGCATTCCTCAACTGAGAGCTTCATTTTTTTAGCTTCTTTTTTTACCTGGAAGGAGCTGGTGTAAAGCTTTATGTTTAAATCAGAAGCCAACTTACGCACAAATCCCTGATCTTGGTCTGATTCTTTTCCTCTCAGTTTGTGATTCACATGGGCAATAAACAAGGACAGATTAAAATCTTTTTTAAGTTCCAAAAGGACTAAAAGCAAGGTCACAGAATCAGGTCCGCCTGACACAGCAACTACCACCTTATCTCCAGATTTTATCATATGATAGCGATCAATGGTCTTTTTAGCCTTTGAGATTAGATCTATCTTTTTCATAAGCCCACAAATTGTTATCTATTATAAAGATAACTTATAATATCTTGTTGTCAAATAAAAAGAGCATGTTGTTATTCAGCAGGTTGTTGTATTGATTCTTCAGTAATGGTCTCTAGATACCCTGCAAAATGCGGGGTAGAATTGCCGAAGCCACTCTTCCCTCAGCATCGGCATTTCTTAATACCGATGCATCATGATTGCATGGAACTTCTTTTGTGGTCGAATGTAAAAATATCGTATAGTAATAAATTAAGGAGAAATTATCAGAATAAGAAAACTCATTGTGTGAAAATTTGGAGGTAAGGATGGATTTATTTTATCATCATTCTCTAAGAAAGTATGCTCATGGTTTGAGAAACATAACGCAGCTCACAACTATTGTGATTTTGCTTCTACTCTTTATTACTCTTAGTGTTTATGCCAAGGATGCAAGCAATCAAGAGAGCATCGTTCATGCAGATAGCCTGCTCAAGGATGGGAAATTCACAGAAGCAGAAGCTGCTTATGCAGGGATTGTGAAAGATGAGCCTGACAACTACCCGGCCGTGCTTGAGCTGGGTAGGATCAATCTGTACAAGAATTCTTTAGACGAGTCGGAGAAGTGGTTGAAAAAAGCTATCAAGCTCAATTCTGAAGAAAAGGAGCCCAAGGCACTGTTAGCAGAAGCATACTATCGCCGTGACGATTTTAAGAAAGCCGCACCATTGTTTCGTGCCATTGATAAAATACCCATGGCTGATAAATTGCAGTACTTGAGCGATAAGGAGGCATATAAAGTCGAAAGCGACGTTGATGCAACGGCAGTTGAGTTTGTCCAGACCGATCCGCTCCCAATTGTAAAAATGAGAATCAATAACAGCGAAGACGTTCTTTTTCTGATCGATACCGGCGGCTGGGAGCTTATCATCGACACCGAACTCGCAGAGGAAGTTGGGGCGAAGCAATTTGGCGAGCAAACAGCAACTTTTGCCGGTGGCAAAAAGGCTCCCACCTACCAGGGAGCGGTCGACCAGGTCGCAATAGGTGATTTTACAATCAAGAATGTTCCTGTGAATATCAATGACAGTCCCAAAATGGCTACCGGTATGTTTGGACAACCCATTCGGGGTGTGATCGGTACAGTATTCTTGTATCACTTCATTTTCACCCTTGACTATCCTGATGGTAAGTTGATTTTAGGGCGCAAAACAAAAGAAAACATAAGAAAGATGAAAAGCCAGGTCCAATCGAAGGACAAGATAGTAGTTCCATTCTGGATGGCGGGTGACCATTTCATGGTGGCACACGGAACAGTCAACAAGAGTAAACCAACGTTGTTTTTTGTGGACACAGGGCTTGCAGGGGGAGGTTTCACGGGTACAGATTGGCTGGTTCAGGAAGCAAATATCCAATTATCCGAGGAGTCGTTTGAGGGAATCGGAGGTGGAGGAAAGGTAACCGTAAGGACTGCTGTGGTGGATGAAATTACGCTGGGCGATGCCAGGGAAACAGAGGTAATGGGAATATTTGGCGCCATCCCCCCGGACTTCGGGGAGAAGTTTGGCCTTAGAATAGGTGGGATAATATCTCACGGCTTCTTCAGGCCATACAAACTAACGTTTGACTTCACAACAATGAATCTTATTCTTGAAAGAATGAACGACTAAGAATTATTTAGGGCTGTTTGCAAAAAGGGGGAAATGATAAGACAGCGGGACATCTGAAGTGCGGGTCTCTAAAGTTCTGAGACTTTCTCTGATATGGCTGCTTGAAACGTAGATATAATATATGTCAATTGCAGATTTAATCAAAGAAATGAACGAATATTACAGGGAAAATGTTCCCTACCACGATGAATGTATGAGCTATACTGATAATCTTAGTATGGAGAAGTTATTGTCTCCTATAATTGAAAAAATCGAAGATGATATAATTGATAAAGATATATTAGAAATCGCGTGTGGCACCGGTAACTGGACTCAGGTCTTATCTAAAAGAGCGCGTTCTGTAATGGCGACTGATATCAATGAAACTTATTTAATCGAGGCTAAAAGAAAACCTTATCAAAAAGATAACGTCGTTTTTAGAGTTGCTGATGCATATACACTGGATGATATTGATAGGAAATTCAATCTTGCCTTTGCATCAGATTTTTGGTCGCATATCCCCAAAGCGAAAATAAAAAGCTTTATAAAAACATTGCATAGTAAATTATTACCAGGCTCTAAAGTAATAATGATCGATATGCTGCGAAAGCCTGAGCTGGATAAGATGTTTTCACATATGGATGAGGAAGGGAACGTGATTCAAAAGCGAACTTTGCCCAATGGAAAAGTATATCAAGTGGTAAAAAATTTTCCTACGGAAAAAGAATTAGTAGATTGTCTTAAAGGCTATGGGATCAACATAAATTATTTTGCGGATACTGAATTGCTGAGGTGGGTTCTTACTTATACTCTCTCTTGATGCATTGAGGATCTATTTGTTTTTGAAATTAAGAATCTTTCGCAGATGAATAAAGCTAAAAATCCAACCAGGATGCCGGCTACTACATCTAAAATGTAGTGAAACCTGCCGTAGACTGTTGCCACAAAAAGACTGAGTATCAGGGGTGTTAGGATCCAGGCTATGGTCTTTTCATATCTTATGGCAAAGATCATCACCACCAAGGCCACTGCCACATGGGAGCTGGGCATACACCCGCCGTGTAGGCCCCATGTATTTACC
>JBARPA010000239.1:0-1632 GCA_049642665.1 Candidatus Zixiibacteriota bacterium | reverse complement strand
CCATTAAAGAGGCGTTAAAGAATCAAAAACAGGTATGCGTTCTGATTCCGGAGATATTATTAATCAATCGATTTAAAACCGATTTAAGATCATATTTCGGTGATAATGTCGCCTGTTTTCACTCCCGCCTGCTATCATTTGAGAGATATGAAAACTGGAGAAAAGTAAAGGAAGGGAAACTGTCCATCGCTTTAGGAACCCGTTCGGCTGTTTTTGCACCTTTAAAAAATCTGGGGCTTATTATCGTAGATGAGGAGCATGATCCCTCATACAAACAGGAGGATTTAAATCCCCGATACCATGCCCGGGATGTGGCCATCAAAAGGGGGGAAACTGAAGGTGGGGTGATCATCCTGGGTTCAGCCACGCCCAGCTTGGAGTCCTTTTACAATGCCAGAGAGGGAAAATATGTGTTATGCCGACTAAAAGAAATGGAAAAACCTAACACCCAGCTTGAGATTGTGAATATGCACCAGGAGAGAAAGGAGG
The DNA here is from genome assembly GCA_049642665.1 of Candidatus Zixiibacteriota bacterium. Classification (GTDB taxonomy): domain Bacteria; phylum Zixibacteria; class MSB-5A5; order MSB-5A5; family SM23-73-2; genus CAYURP01. The sequence continues at coordinate 1,143 of JBARPA010000239.1, read as the reverse complement.
GCAATTTCAGCCCTTTTTCCAGAAAACTTTCCCATTTGATGGAGGAGAAACTTTCAAAAAAGGAAAAGGTCGCTCTTTTTTTAAACCGCAGGGGTTTCTCAAAAGTGGTTAAATGTCAGGACTGCGGTTTTGTTTACAGGTGCCCCAATTGCAACATCTCCCTTACCTTTCATCAAATCGATCTTTACCTGAGATGCCATTTTTGTAATTTCAAAACCCGGGCGGGGGCAACCTGCCCCCAATGCCAGGGTCATAATTTCAGCTATGCCGGGGTGGGAACCGAGAGAATAAATCAGGAGATCAAAACAAAATTTCCCTGGGCCTCAATTATCAGGATGGATCTGGACGCTGTCTCAAGCAAGGATACCTATCAGCGGATATCAGAGGGGTACAAAAAAGAGGATTTCGATCTCATTCTGGGAACCCAGATGATTACCCGGGAATGGGATTTACCAGAAGTAGGTCTGGTGGGAGTGATCTCAGCTGATTTCTCCCTGGATTTTCCCGATTTCAGGTCCAGGGAAAAAACATTTCAGCTTTTAACCCAGGTTTTCAAAATGGCCAGGGAAAAAGGAGAAATTTTGATTCAAACCTCCCATCCTGAGGACTGGTCCATAAAATTAGCCTCTCAGGGGGATTTCCTGAGATTCTATGAGCTGGAGATAAAAAACAGAGAGGAACTTAACTACCCTCCTTTCAGCCATTTAATTCTGATTCTTTTTTCAGGAATTGATAAAAAAATGGTAATTGGATTTTCCCGGAGATTTGCTTCAAAGTTGAAAAAGAAGTCGGAATCGGATAAGAACATGGAAATATTGGGGCCTGCTCCTGCACCTCTGTTCAGGATTCGGGGAAAACACCGATATCAGATATTGCTTAAGACCCAAAAACCAGAGGAAGCAGTTGAGCTAATCGATGCAGTCAGTCAGATGAAAAGTTTGAAAAAAAGCTCATCTGTGCGTATAACAATTAATGTGGATCCAATGGAAATGATGTAACCTGTAAAATCTTATTTGTAATGGCAGTTAATTTAAAAAATAAGAAGAAATCCAATATGATTACCTTAGGGGATGTTAAAAAAAATCCCCGGGTAAAAGAACTGATCGCTAAAACTGATGAATACCTGGGAGTGATTGGTTATAC
>JBARPA010000238.1:0-3771 GCA_049642665.1 Candidatus Zixiibacteriota bacterium | reverse complement strand
CCGTCATTATTAACATCCCCGGCGCAGGCAACTGATTTGCCAAAGTTCCCCTCATCCACGATCCTGAATTCCGGGATGGTATCAAAATCAGAGGATCCAAAATAGATCTTCACATATCCTTTGCCTCCCTCCCCACTTGAACCACCAATAATTATATCCATAAATCCATCTGCATTCAAGTCTCCTGCTGAAGCACAATGGATGAAAAAATCTCCCTCATCCTCACCCATCATAGTCGCCAGAAGCCTGAGCGAATCCTGAGCTCTGGTGGACTGAGGGAGTAGAAAAACGCCCATTAAGAACAAGAAAATGATCAACTTTCTGGTCATCTTTGCTTCCTTTTTCACCTCATAGGGGCCGCCCAATTTGCTAAATATCTCCGCCGATGGGTTTATTTTATTATAAATCAAGAAAAGTAAAAAAGTCAAGGAAAATTATTGGTAAGCTTTGACAAATTCTCAATCCCTGGGAATCTACACTTATAAGTGGCAACTGAGTTAGCAAAGTTTGCAGATGACACGGGGTCTTTTGATTTGAGATAAGAAAGTAAAAAGGCTGCTGAGAAAACATCCCCGCATCCGGTCAGGTCTTTGACCTTTTTTATTTTGGGGACAATGCTGCGATTTACTTTAACACCATTTTTGCCGGGCTGAATAACATAACCATTTATTTTTCCATTGGTTACCAGAAGAACTTGAGGACCTGAGCGAAGAATCGATCGGGCAAAATTCTTAATCTTAGCAGATGAATCCATTTTTTTGTTTGACAGCTTGCTAAACTCAAAGAAATTACATTGAACCACATCAGCACAACCTGTAAAACTCAACCAGTTTTTTGGTACCTTTACAAATCTTTTTCCGCTTTTTCCTTTACCTAAAATCAGAGAGTGAATATCCATAAAGATCAAGGCAGAGGTGTTTTTCTTTAGCTTTTTCAAGGTTTTCAAATCAATGTCTTTACCAGAAATGAAATTGACCAAAATCACGTCTGAGTTCAGAAAGGGTTTGAGCTGGGAGTAGGTAAGTTCAGGCACTGAGTTTCTGCTTATCTCATCTCTGTTGCCCTTCTTGTCGTAAATTAAAAAATTATGATTGTTTTTTCTTTTGACCTTTCTAATGCCCCTGATATCCACGTTTTTACATTTTTTCAAAATCCATAGAACCGAATCATAGATATCACAGCCTAAATTGCATGCTGGATAGATTTTTACATTTCTTTTCCCCAGATAAGATAATGCCAGAATGTTATACAGTATTCCTCCGAAGCTTTCGATTTTTCTTGAATCAGGGTAGATCACCGTATCTCTGGTAATGGTTCCTAAAACCGCTATTTTATGCATAAATATCAGAAGACTTTAAAGAATTTATTTCTCTGTTTTAATTCAGGAGATTAACTTCAGGGTGATCTATCAATTATACTTCTTACCGCCTTAAAAACCTCCTGGGCGGTTATCTCCTTCATACACCTGAAATGCTTTTCCGGGCATTTGTTTTTTCCGTGTATTCCGCAGGGACGGCAATAAAGGGGTTTTTCTAAGATTATGTTATTTTCTCCATAAGCTGCAAAGCCGAACCCGGGAACTGTTGAGCCATATATCTCCACCACCGGGATTTTCATGGCCACTGCCATGTGCACGGGCGCACTGTCGTTGGACAAAATCACACTGCATTTTGATATCAATGCGGCCGACTGAAGAAAACTCATCTTGCCTGCAGCTATCAAAGGTTTCCTTTTCATCAAATCTGAAATCCGAAAACAAAGATCTTGGTCCTCTCTGGAACCCAAAAGAACTATCCTTGTCTGTGATTCCTCGATTAATAGGTCAGCCACCTGGGCGAACCTTTCAGGCAGCCATCTTTTTGTAGCCCAGACCGAACCGGGAGCTATACCCACTAATTTTTCTCCAACATCTAAATTCTGATCTCTGAAGAACATTTCAACCTTGGAAAAATCTTCCTGGGAGGGGAAAAGCTCGGGCAGAAAATCTTTACTGTCTTTGAGAGTAGTGCTGTTTAATAGTGAAAGATTCCTTTCTATTTCGTGTTGACTTTTCTGATACCTCACTTTTCTGGTGAAAAGAAAAGATCCAGTGCTTGTGTCAAATCCTATTCTCTGGGGAATTTTAGATAGAAAGCAGAGGGAGGCGCTTCGCAGGGAACGATGCGGTATTAATGCTTTGTCAAATTTTTTGTTTTTTATTTTCTTTACCAGCGAGAATAAAAAAGGGATGCCTTTTTCCTTGTCTCTTTTGTCATAGATTATGATCTCGTCTAACCCGGGATTATTAGCCAGGACTTCCCGGGTTTCCGGGATCAATAGAAAGGATAAAAAGGAATGGGGGTAGATTTTTTTTACAGCTTTTATCAGGGGAGTGGTCAGGATGACATCCCCTAAAAATGCGGTCTGAACGATCAGTATTTTTTCCATGGGGGTAAGGTGCTTTTCCATCTTCTGTGAATCCAGTACCAGTGATCCGGGTATTTCCTGATGTAGCTTTCAAGAATGGATGTGTACTTTTGGGTTAACTTTTTTATGTCCTGCTCTTTGTTATCCGAGTTCAGGGATGGTCGAAATATTCTAAGAAGGACCTTTTGTTTTTTACGATTATTCCTGATGATAAAACCCATGATAATGGGGACTTGTGTCCTTAAGACAAAAGCAGCTGGTCCCTTGGGAGTGGATGTGGGATAATTGAAGAAATCCACCAGGACGCCATCTTTTCCTGCATCCTGGTCTGAGAGCATGGCCACGAACCTGTTATTTCTCAAAGCTTTTATCACCCCTTTGGCAGAGGTGCCGACTTTTATTATGCCCACTCCCATACTCATCCGGTAATTGTTCATCAGCCTATCCATTAAAAGATTATGCTGTTCGCCTACCAGGAGATCGACCGGATAACCCATTTGGGATACAGCCGCCGCCATGAGTTCCCAGCTACCGAAATGGCCGGTTAAAAGGACGGCACCTTTTCCTCCCTTAAGTGCCTGTTCAAAATACTCAGCATGGTCGAACTCCACCAAATCGGAAAGTTTTTTTCGAACCAGCTTGGGGAAAAGAGTGTATTCGATCAAAGACTTGCCCAAATTTCGATAAGAGCCTTTGGCTATTTTCTTTAATTCTCCGATATTTTTATCCTTAAAGCAGCGACTCAGGTTTTTCAAGGCAACTCTTCTTCTGAATCTCACAACACCAAAAGCTATATCACCTATAATCTCACCCAGAAATAAGGCAAACCTGTAGGGGAGAAGTCGAGCAAAAAAGCTGATGGACATGGTTAACCAGTATTCCAGTCTATGTCTAATGCGTTTCCTTTTCATCTATTGTACCCTTTTCCTCCTCCTCCCATCTCTTTAATATCTTTTTTGCATGTCTTTTCTTCAAAAGATAAATCACAATGATTAAAAAAGCAAGACCCAGCCAGAAGAAGTAGGTATCACCCAGAAGGTTTATCCACTGGTATCTGGTCCTGATATAATCATAGAATTCCATCTGGAAATCGATGTAATCAGAACCGGTGCCTTTTAAAAAGACTTCATCCCAATTTCCTCCCTGGGATAATAGATCTACCACATCAATAAAGCCTTCTTCTCCATATTCCCTGAAAAGATAGGAGATCGCTAAGAAACTCATGGTATAAGCTAAATTAGCCTGGCTCTGGTTGAACTGGTTTAACCTTTCTATCTTGGATAAGGGAAATATTGAATTGGTCATAACCGCTCTGGCCACCACCACATCCTGACCCAGGGTCCACTCGTGGGATTGCATCATGGC
>JBARPA010000237.1:0-2694 GCA_049642665.1 Candidatus Zixiibacteriota bacterium | reverse complement strand
TGGTCATGCGTTCCAAAATCCATGGTAGCCGCAACCTTTAGGTTATGTAATTAAGTCGTAGGTTAAAGCCTGTGGCTACCAAAATCTTTATTTGCCTATCAGTTTTTTAAATTCATCCTCATCGATTGTCTTGATTCCTAGACTTTTGGCTTTATCCAGTTTTGATCCCGGATCAACTCCTACTACTATAAAATCTGTTTTCTTGCCGACAGAGGGAAAGACCTTTCCCCCTAAATCTTCGATTACCCTTTTGGCTTCATCCCGGGTGAAACCATCCAGACCTCCGGTTAAAACGAATGTCTTCCCACTTAGGGGTGTTCTCTTTTTCTTTACTTTTAGTTCAGGAAACTTCACCCCGCCTTTTTCGAGTTTCTCTAAAACCTTCAAATTTTTTTCATCATGGAAGAAATTATAAATGCTTTCGGCTACTATGGGACCTACTTCATTAACCTGAGTCAACTCCTCAATTGATTTTGTTTTCAGGTTATTTATGGATTTGAATTCAGAAGCCAATACATTGGCTAAATGCTCCCCCACGTTTCTTATGCCAAGTGCATAGATCAGATGTGGCAGATCAGGCTTTTTACTTTTTTCTATGGCATCTAAAATGTTCTGTGCTAATTTATCCCCCATTCTATCCATCTTCATTATATCCTGTTTTTTCAAAAAGTATAGATCAGCCGGATCTTTGATAAGCCTCTTATCCAGCATCTGCTCTAAAAGTTTAAATCCCAATCCATCGATATCCATAGCCCATTTGCTCACAAAATGGTACATTTTCTCCTTGATTTGAGCCGGGCAGGCGATTCCGGTGCAGCGATGGGCTGCTTCGTCTGGGAGGCGCTCCACCTTGGAGCCGCATACCGGGCATTTGTCAGGCATGTGGAATACCTTCTCCTTACCGGTTCTTTTGGAGGTGATTACCTTAACCACCTCGGGTATCACATCACCAGCCCTTTGCACTACCACCATGTCGCCGATCCGTACATCCTTTTTTCGCATCTCATCCTCATTGTGCAGGGTGGCCCGACTGACCGTCACCCCGCCCACTCTTACCGGCTTCAGTATGGCTACCGGGGTTATTGCACCTGTTCTTCCCACATTTACCCGTATATCCATTACCCTGGTGTTTTCCTGCTGGGCCGGGAATTTCCAGGCAACTGCCCATCTGGGTGATCGGGAAAGCTCTCCTATCTTCTCCTGAAGACTGAAATCGTTGACCTTGATCACTATCCCATCTATTTCATAATCTAAGTCATCTCTTATCTTCAATATCTTCTGATAGAATTCGAAAACATCGTCTGGATTTTTGCATAGTTTGACATATTGACTGACGTTTAATCCCAGATCCTTGAGATAGCCAGTGGCTTCCCAGTGACTATCCAGTGTTTTGCCCTCTACCCTTCCTGTTCCATAGGTGTACATATAGAGGGGTCGGGAGGCGGTAATATTGGAATCGAGCTGTCTTACAGATCCAGCAGCTGCATTGCGGGGGTTGGCGAAAAGGGGCTCGCCCTTTTTAGCCCGTTTTTTATTTAGTTTCTCAAATTCAGATTTGGACATTATTACCTCCCCCCGTACCTCCAGGAGCTCAGGTATCCTGGCTTTTCGGGACAAAAGCTTCAGGGGAATGGTTTTTACAGTCTTCAGGTTTAAGCTTATGTCCTCACCGGTGTATCCATCTCCGCGGGTGGAACCCTGTGTAAATGTACCTTTGGTATATACCAGTTCTACTGCTAATCCGTCAAATTTAAGTTCGGCTGTGTAGACAATCTCTTTCTCATCTACCTCTGACAGTTCCTTAACCCGGCGATGGAAATCCAAAAACTCATCCTGAGTTGTAGCCTTGTTCAGGCTGAGCATGGGAATGGTGTGTCTTATTGTTTTGAATTCGGTTAGAGGAGGGGCGCCCACCCTCTGGGTGGGAGAATCCGACGTTACAAATTGTGGGTGTTTTTTCTCCAGCTCAACTAATTGATCAAAGAGCCTATCGTATTCCTGGTCTGAGATCTCCGGGTTATCCAGAATGTAATAAAGGTAATTATGATAGTTTATTTCCTCCCTTAGCTTTTCGATTTTTCTTTTTATCTCCTCCTCTTTTTTCGGCATCAGCCTCAACCTCCCCTTCTGCCCTTAACTCCTCCTAAGAATTTATCCTTTTTTTTGCGGTCGAAGAGGTGTTTCCCTTTCTGGAACATTCCCTTTTTGAAGTCCTTCAGCTTCTCCTTGTGTTTAGACTCGGTGAAATGCTCCTGTTTCAGGCGCTGATGCTTCTTTTTGCCTGTCTTGAGTTTCTTTTCTTCCTTTTTCTCCTCCTCTTTTTTCTCCTTTTCCTCAGGTTTTTCTTCCATTTTGACCTCCTGGTGAGATTTTTATGAAATCTAATATGTATTTATACCAATGTCAAACATTTATTAGGTGAACTTACCATCTTGGTTGTTTTTTTTATATTATAAATGGGTACAATAGGTTAGCCGATATCAATAACACCCGTAATAACCTTCAAAAATCGATTTGTAATTGAAACAAAATCGCAACAAGAAGAGTGGGAGTGATCGTCCCAATTGGGCGGTTTTCTGGTCTCTCTGATAAATCCCCAGAAACCGATACTTGCTGGTTTTACTTTGGTGGTTGCTATGTAACTTCCATTGGGTCAAGGGAATGCTTTTTATCTTCTGGCCTTTTTACTCCAAA
>JBARPA010000236.1:0-7703 GCA_049642665.1 Candidatus Zixiibacteriota bacterium | reverse complement strand
TCACTCTCATAATTTGGTCTCTCTGGGGACGACCCTTTTGAGAATTCAAGCAATAGGATTTCCCTTTCTTGGCCTGTATATAATTCTGGAGGAAGTATTTGCTGGAGCAGGAGACAACGTTCCCGCAATGATTGTAGGAATGATCTATTCCTGGGCGCTGGAGATACCTCTGATACTTGTCTTCACACGGGTTTTTGGCTTTGATCAGAATGGGGTCTGGTGGGCTATAGTCCTGGCCACCTTTGCTGGATCGTCTATCTTTTATTACTGGTACCGCAAAGGAAGGTGGTTAACTAAGAAAGTGTAGCCAGATGTCAGAGAATTTCAGGTCTAATAAATTATTGCTAAATTAAAGATTTTGATTATGTTATTAAAGGGGGAATTGACGACTTGATTTTTAATACTGAAGTTTAGAAATGTCTAATTTCTTCATTTGATCTACAGGGAAAGAGAAATGAGAAAAATAATACTTTTCTTTCTTTTGTTTGTATTTATTTGCAGTAGCAATTCAGTTTTAGCTAAAAAGCCAGGAGCTCACGCTCTGGATGCACATAAGGTAAAAAAGATTGAATGGATCGATCCCTGGGGAAGAAAGCCCACAGGTTATTCTGAATTCTTGAAAAATCAACCACCTCCTCAGTCTCTGAAAATACAGAGTCTTAAAAGATTTGAAAAGGAAAGGTTGAATTACAAAGGGGCGTTATCTTTTCTGGTTTTGGTGATTGTGAATTCTAATCTTTATTCCCAGGTTCAGAGTTCAATAACCCAGTATGAGGATGATTTGATAGATCAGGGATATGCAGCAGAGGTGATTTTGTGGTCCGGAGGGAATTCTTATGATTTGAGAAACTATTTACAGAGCAGGTTCCCAGAGGGATTGGTAGGAGCCGTTTTAATAGGTGATTTACCTGTATCCTGGTTCGAGTACGATCTAGCTGAGTTCCCCTGCGATCTGTATCTTATGGATTTAGACGGGACCTGGCAGGATCTTGACATGGATGGAATTCTGGACAATCACAGTGATGGTAGTGGTGATGTTTCACCTGAGATCTGGATAGGTAGGTTGGATCCCTCCCGTCTGACCTGGGGCGGGCAGGCCCAGCTTTTGCAGAATTACTTCACAAAGAATCATAACTATCGACTTGGAATCCTATCCTTGCCTCACCGGGCTTTATCTTTCGTGGATGACGATTGGGAATATTTTGAGGACTGTGATCTTTCTTGGGCTTATAATGATGTTACTACCATAAACTCCTCCAATCAAACTACTGCCATAGAATATAAGTCCAGACTTATGCAAAACTACGAATGGATTCACGTATGCACTCACTCCTCCTGCTGGGCTCACACTTTCAGAATAAATTATCAGCCTCTGGAGGGGCAGAGCGTTTTCAATTATGAGGTTCACGCCCTGGACCCTCACGCATTCTTTTACAATCTTTTTGCCTGTTCCAATACTCGTTTCGTGGAGACCAATTGCCTGGGAAACTGGTATATCTTTGGTGATGAGTATGGATTGGCTGCAGTGGGAAGTGCCAAATCCGGAAGCATGCTTGACTTTCAATTCTTCTATCAACCATTGGGTATGGGCGAAAGCATCGGAGAATCTTTTAAATACTGGTTCTGCGTAATGGGGGGAGACGGCTTTGAGCCCTGGGAGATAACCTGGTTTTACGGGATGAACATATTGGGAGATCCCACTCTGACCATAGATACATCCCCGGCCTCTGAAGCACCTCCTTATAGTGAAGAATCAGAAAAAGAAAATCCTTCATCCTCCTGGCCCAGCTTGCAGGTCACCACCAACGAATTCAGCCAGGGTAATCCAGCAATAACTATGGATTTCACAGGAAAGCCCTGGGTGGTCTGGGAGGACGGAAGACATATCCGCACAAATTTATATTCCAGCTATTTTGAGGGAGAAAAGTGGTCTGCACCCGTTCCCGTACAGATCTATGAATACTGGGATCTTCATCCAGCCTTGACCACTGACAGTCTGGGAAATATCTGGGCTGTGTGGCAGAGTCTTCGGGATGTATCGGGCTATAATTTCAATGTCTGTGCCAGCTACCATGACGGAATCAGCTGGTCGTCGCCCGAGCTTATCACCACCGGTCCCCAATATGATCTGGAGCCCGCAGTAGCAACGGATAGGAATGGTAAAATCTGGGTCGCCTGGAAAAGCTGGAAACCTGAAAATTCCCAGGTCAGCTCTGAGATAATGGCGTCGTATTTCAATTGGAGTTACTGGCATCCTCCCATGAGGGTAACCTCAGATACATTTGACAATTGTGATCCTTCCATTACCTCGGATGAAACCGGGAAAGTATGGATCGCCTGGGCTTCTAATCGGGACAGCGATTGGAACATCTATTCCAGTTATTATGATGGCAGCTGGTCATTGCCTGTAGCAGTTACCACACATTCAGCAGATGATCTGCAGGCAAAGATCACCACAGATGGAGCGGGCAAAGTCTGGGTAGCCTGGCAGAGCTTCAGAGACGGGAATGCTAATATATATATGAGTTCCAATGGTGGTTCAGGCTGGAGCTTGCCCTATCAGATAACCTCGGATACGTTAGATGATATTTCACCTTCTTTTTCTCAGAACAGCTCCGAAAGTATATGGCTCTCCTGGATGAGTAAAAGATGTGGTAACTGGGATATATTTGCCAGTCTTTATGATGGTTTAAGCTGGTCATATCCCAGGCAAATAACAGATAATACCGCTAATGATTATCTGCCAGCTGTGATCACGGATACAAATGGCGAAGGCTGGGCGGTTTGGGCAACTGACCGGGACCTGAACTGGAACATCTATTCTGCTTTCTCTTATATTCTACCACCGGATTTAGTGTATCCACCAAATTGCTCCTACATCAATGATAATACACCCTTGTTCCAGTGGTCGACTCTAGGTTCATTTGATTCTGCAACTTATATCCTGGAGTTCTCCCAGGACAGTATGTTTGTCTCTGATGTTACTACAATTTCGGAAATACCGGAGAAGTTCTTTCAGTTGCCAGATACGCTGGCTCTGGTTAGTGATACCGATTATTACTGGAAGGTGAGGATAGTAGTTGGTGATTCTGACAGCAGCGATTTTTCATCGGTTTTTAGATTTACACTCGATACCCAGGCTCCGGCAGTTCCTGCGCTTTTATCGCCCTCGGACGATACCTTAATAACTAACACTACTCCTGTATTTGAATGGACTTCAGCTATTTTTCTGATAAATGATCCCAATAGTATATTGACAACTGATCCAAAAGATGCTCCTGTTAAGTACACTTTAGAGTATTCTCTGGATAGTGACTTCGTTGAAGGTATTATTGTTGTCGACAGCCTTATGGAGACTCAATATGTTGTCCCTGATATTCAACATTTAGATTCCTGCAATAACTACTATTTCTGGAGAATCCGGGCAGAGGATTTATCTGGGAATGAATCTGGTTATCAGGAGAATTCTTTTAGATTTATGGTTTATACTACTGGTATGGTGGATGAGGACTGCGAGGTAGGTATAACTGATGTGGTTTATCTGATCAATTATCTCTTCAAGAACGGACCGGAACCTGTACTCTTGGAAGCCGGGGACATCAACTGCGACGATGGAATAACTATTAGCGATGCGGTCTATCTGGTTAATTATCTTTTCAAAAGTGGGCCCCAACCATGCCGGGATTAAGTGTGAAATCTATGAAAAACCTTAGGTCTTAGCCTTAATCAACTTCTTTCCTTTATTTAAAAATAGTATTACTATTTATTTGACTTGTATAGGATTATTCCGATAAATTAAAGTAAGTTCTAAATTCAGATCAATTTATCGACTTACAATCAAGACATTATCTTGATCTTGTGTAAGGGAAATACTTTAATTATTGCGTCTATCTGGTTGATTAGCTTAAAGATGTTTCGGTTGGGAAACATCAATTTAATGATTCCCGTTTAAAAGGTTGACAAATAGAACATCGGTTTTTTAATTAAAACAGGAGTAGGAAAATCCTTTCAGGGGATTGAGGTTGTGAAAAATGATCAAGTAAAGCAAAAAAGAATTTTTGCGGACTTCATCAAAGAACTTCTGAGATCAAAAAACCTCTCCTTCAGAAAAACAGCCAGGATTGCACAGGAGTTGGGTTTTGAGATCTCCCCCAGCGCTATTTACAAAGCGGTCCACAATAGCAAAAAGACCCCGATAAAACCGGTATATATCCGGATGTTCGCCACCATCTTTAATATGGATAGGTCCCAGATAGTGGAGAAAATTCTGGATGATAAATATGCCGATTATTTCTTCGAGGACATAAAGAGTCACAAAGAGGTGCTATCCAAAACGTTACAGTTTGTCAAGGAGGGAAATGTTGAGGAAGCCAGGTATCTTATCTCAAAATACATTGATCTTTTGAAGGATCTCAAAGAGGAGAAAAGGTGGAAGGACATTGAGTTTGAATTGAACATGAAGTTCATTTCCTCTTTGAAAGATATGGGCAGACATAGAGTGGCTTTGGAACAGTGCCGTACCCTGTTAAACTCCGGAGACTACAATGTCAACTCCGATAGCAAAAAGGATCTCTTACGCACCATTGATATACTTCATATGATGACCTGTCTTCTTTACAGGTTGAAAAGAAACTCCGAGTTTGAGATCTATTATAAAGCCGGCGTTATGCTGGCCGAGAAGAAACTGAAGGACATATTCCAGAAATTAAGATTCGATGGGGTTAAAGCCAATTTTCTTCATGACAACAAGCTTTACGATGAAGCCATAAACCTTAACACTGAAATCGTCAAGACCTTGAGGAAGTATTCTGATAGATTCCAGAAGGATCCCAAGCTCTCCAGAAAATATCTTTGCAATCTATCCTCGGCTCTGACCAACCTGGGTTGGTGTTTAATTGATGCGGCCAGGAAAAAGGAGGAGAGGGAAAGGGGTCTGGAATATATGATGGAAGGATACCAGAACATTCAAAAAACTGACCACAGAAAGCTTCTGGCTCATATTACTTTCTACCTGGCACGGGGGAATTATGCCCTGGGGAATTATGAAAGAGCCAAATCACTATTTTACAAGTCAAAAAAGATAGCAGAACAGGACCAGTTTTTGGATCTGATGGCTTTTAACCTGTGGGGTCTTTCCATGACCTCCGAGGCTATGGGTGAACCTAAATCGGCCGAACAGTATCTCCTGTTGGCCAGGTCTCAGATAAAGAAGGTGGAGGAAGACACTAATGAGAAAAGAGAAATGGAGGAATACCTGGAATCGAAAGGCAAGAGAATTTAAGTAACCTAAAATTAGATTTGAGGTGAGAAAAAGCAGAAGAGTGGTAAAGGAAAGCATTAAGGGGCGTGAAGGAGGAAATACAGGGGACAAAGGAGGAGGAATTAAGCAGCCTTAGGATCTGATGATCATCTCCTGTTCCCTGTAACAGATAGGGAGGAGGTGATTATTAGTGCCTAAGGTCAGGATAATAACCCATCCTGGATTTACTGAGAGAACCCACTGGCATCCCTACGTGTTGCAGAGTCTCTCCACTTCCAAATTCGAAAGGGTGGTCACTAAAATTCTTAAGGGCGAGTGTGTGATGCTCAAAATACCTCATATAGAGCGTTTGTCAGATGAGGACGTTCCCATAATAGATCCCATTGCCAAGCTTTTCTAGTAATTCCTTAAGGCCCTCACTTTAAAATAGATCTGCATTTTTCTTTCCAAATAATCTATATTTTGGTTTGATTGACAATCCATTCAATTGAAGTTATATTTAATTAAAGACCTTTTTCATAAGCGATTTCTTTTTTTACAGAGATCATTATATTTAATTTTAGAGATTGAAAAAAGTACAATCTATGGTGAAACAGATTTTCAAAGATAAAAATCAGGTGAGATACCATATCTGGGATCTAATGCTGAAGAAAAATATCGCCATTTTCCCTTTGCCTCCATATGGGAGGATTCCGAACTTTAAAGATGCAAGAATTACAGCGACACAGATTAAGAGATTACCCCTGTACAGAAATTCCGGATGTGTTTTCACCGGACCCGACAGTGTACTCAGGCCATTGCGGGATCAGATATTAAGGGACAAAAAGATATTAGCCTATGCCACACCCCATATGAAGGAGATCAAGATGCTGAGACCCGAAAGCGGAAAACAGGACACCTCGATAAAAGGTCTGGTCTCAAAAGGGGAGAAGCTGACCCAAAAAGTGGATATCGCAGTTGTGGGAAGCGTGGCTGTGGATTTTAAAGGGAATCGATTGGGAAAGGGATCGGGTTATGGTGACCAGGAGATCGAGTATCTGAGAACAAACAAGCTGATCACAAATGACTTTAAAGTCGGAACCCTGGTGCATACTATTCAATTGATTCCCGACCTATCAATATTCAAAGAACCTCATGATATCCCGGTGGATTTTATCCTGATTGAAAAAGAACTTCTATATTCCAAAAGTTGAGATTTATAGTTTGCTATCCGGTAACACAGTTTGTCTCCCTGGCCGGGCAGGCAAACTGTGTTTTTACAAACACACTTCAAGACACAGGTATTAAATTCCGATTTTCTGCTGTAGAAATCTCATAAGTTCGTCCGGAACGTCAGTTCCGATTCTGTATTTTTTGCCATCCTTCATCTGAAGTTCAACTGCATCCAGACCCGATACGTTGTACAGCCAGCCTCCGGGAATAATTCTGATTCCAAATCCGTAAGCCCATGAATTCCTCACTTTTTTGCAGGATTGAATGTCTTTGAAGACGAATCTCTTCCGAACTAATCCTATTCCAAATCTGATCTCCAGATAGGTTTCATACCCAACCACTGTCAGTGAGGCGAACAGAACAAGAGCGCTGACAAGACCTATGGCGACCGTCAGCCGGATCCAGAGAAATTCATGGAAAATGAGCACATAAACAAGAACGAGAACGGCGATAAGCACAATAGCTATTATTACCCAACCCATCTGGGTGCGACTGTATCTTGGCGTCATTTTTTCCCTCTAAGTTTTATTTTAAAATTCTGGGTTTACACAGGATTTCTCTGATCTCCAGATCGAACAAGTTCTGTGCATTTGCAGGTTTAACTACCAGAGCTGTATCTGCTCCCTGACCTGTTCCGGCAATGGTAATGGCCTCCTTGTCGGTTCTTATAAGTCCAGCATCTGCTGCCATAAGGATGATTTCGACTGCCACTTTCATTCCCTCACAAAAAGTTCTAAAGGTATAGGCAATTATCTCGTCCAGCTGGTAAGTTCCCATTTTTTTTCTTACAGCCCGATTAACTCCACCGAAAGCGTGCTGGCAGGTTAAAACCTTACCGCCCTTACTCTCAATCTCCTCTTTTCTCTTTTGAGGCATCTCCTGAAAATCTGGTTCTCTGAATCCGGTGGAATGGGTAACTACTACCAGATTATAATCTTTAAAGATTTCAGCAGCCTTTATTCCGGTTTCTCCTTTGGTGCTGGCAACTACAATATCTTTGATACCCAGTGATTTTGCTCTTATCAATGCCAGTTTTAAAGTCTTGTCCGTATTTTGCGGGCCCGGATTTTCAAAATAAAAAGTTTCTGTGTTTGAATCTGCCATTTTATACCTCCTTTTTATTTATTATTTCCACTATAATCTACACTTGCCGGTAATTTCTTTCCCAACCATTGATAACCCAGAGCTGCAACTAGGGCTAAAGACGATATCCCGCTCCAGATGATAACGG
>JBARPA010000235.1:0-2888 GCA_049642665.1 Candidatus Zixiibacteriota bacterium | reverse complement strand
GAGTTTTTGTTGTTCTCGTTGTGGTTTTAATTCTTGAAATATCTTTTATCCATGCTGGTCGCATAGTTACGATAGAAAATGAGAAGAAGGCTACGCCTGAAGCTTATATCAAGAAGGATCAACCTACTGCTATCTACATAGAGGGAAATCCTGAGCCGGTTTTGAGAATAGAAGATTTGCCAAAGGAATTCCCACCTCATATTCAACACCCGGAAGGTGCTCGGTTATCAGACACCAAATTTAATCTGGCTTTCCTTTCGCTGGATGCCCAAAAGATAGCTTTCTCCTGTGGGTATATTCATGAATGGATTGGAGTTTATGAATTAGAGAGCAAGAAAGTTCACGTTATTGACTGGCTGTTTGATACACCGGTTGATCACATTCTCTGGTCTCCAAATTCACAATATTTTGTTTATACGCTTTGCGGACCCAGTGAAAATTGTGAAGTTAACATAATTGGCTTTAAGGAGAGAACTACTGAACCATACAGAACAAGTAGCTGGCACTCAGGGGTTGGCAATTCGGTCTCGAT
Source organism: Candidatus Zixiibacteriota bacterium (assembly GCA_049642665.1). GTDB lineage: Bacteria > Zixibacteria > MSB-5A5 > MSB-5A5 > SM23-73-2 > CAYURP01. The sequence continues at coordinate 2,356 of JBARPA010000235.1, read as the reverse complement.
TTATGATCTCAGGTGGTCAGAAAATAGTGAGACTCTGCAGTTTGATATCGGAAAGTATGGAATAAAAAAGACAGAGCAGGAGCAGGTGAAGAGCGTTACTTTGAAGCTGACCAGGGCAGAGACAATTGAAGACGCGCTTGAGGTTCAGCGAGCTGAACAAGCCTTCTGGAAACATGAGCTATCCGAGGACGAACAAGAGATTATCGACCTTTTTAATGCTGATCGGACCACAAGAAAAACTGACACCTTTATGGTTAATCTCAAATTGTCCAAAGCCGTAAAAGATAAGGCTGAAAAGATTATCCTCTCGCATGTAGACACAGATCCAATGTCCATTGAGAATAAACTTGTTGATTTTATGTCTCGGTTCGGAGATAAAATCTACGTAGTCAGAGAGCGTTCAAAATTAGACATCCTTGACAATATTCGTCTTAATGATAAATTGCAGACAGAAATCAAGGACCCAGACAATATCATGCTCTCCCTGTGTTGTGTAGAGGATACTGGAAGGGTCTTTTTCTATTTACTAGCATATATGAGTAAGTATCAAATTACTTACTTTCACTCTAAATCAGCGGCTGTCCGACCTGGGCAAAGAGGACCTATCAATAATGTCGACGGGATAAATGGTAAAACCAATGGTAAATATGTTATGTACAAGTTCTACGAAGGAACAGTCCTCCCGTTCTACTACGAAGGTAAGACGTTGATAACTCAGGACTTGCAAACCGGGGAACTGCTAACCAGGGGGAAAGGTGTTTTTCGCTTCGAATTGCGCTATTCTGGGTATGGGCACGAAAAAAGAAGGCTTACCATATTTGTCAGAAATGATCTCGAAGAACCTTATTCCCTTGTGGATGTCTTCCCTGTACTTGGAGGTATAAGTAGATAGATCCAAGTAGCTCGCAACATGGGTTAAAGAAAATCCTCATCTTGAGAGCAAGGTGGGACTACCCTCCACGTTAACAAACATAAAGTCTGTTTTATTGTATATTATATTCTAAGGCAGGTATTTATGATTGATCTGGTATTGCTACATCCGCCCGCTTTTTACGATTTCAGAAAAAAACCTAAACTCTGGGGACCTATTGCGGATGTTATCCCCTCTACACCGATTTTTGAGATGTATCCAATTGGTTTTGTTACTCTGTCCCAGTACTTAGAAAAAAACGGGTACAAAGTCAGAATAATCAATATTGCCCTGAAGATGCTGATGGACCCGGACTACGATCCGGAAAAGGAAATCAAAAACATCAATCCTAAGGCCTTTGGAATCGATCTTCACTGGCTGCCTCATACCCAGGGAGGTCTGAAACTCGCAGAGATCATAAAAAAATACCACCCGGACACACCTGTTATCTTCGGAGGGCTTTCAGCGAGCTATTATCATAAAGAACTCATTAATTATCCTGATGTCGATTTCGTGGTAAGAGGGGATTCGACAGAAGAACCTCTGCTTCAACTTATGAAGGCTTTCGATAATCACAAAGACTTCTCAGACATTCCCAATCTAACTTACAGAGATGAGAACTATGAGACTAAGATCAATCCCCTGACCTGGGTTCCTGAGAATCTAAATGATATATCTGTGGATTACTCGAATATTGCCAAATCCCTGCGTCGGGACAAAGACGCCCTGGGCTACCTCCCATTTAAAGGGTGGGAGTCATACCCTATAACAACTGTTTTGACCTGCAGGGGTTGCACTTATAACTGTCCCAGCTGTGGAGGGTCATCCAACTCATATTCTAATATATGCAAAAGAAAAAAGCCTGCCTATCGTGATCCGGAACTGGTGATCAAGGATATTAAATCAGCCCGTTTCTTCGTCAAAGGTCCGGTCTTTGTTGTGGGTGATATAAGACAGCCTGGTGAGGAGTATGCCAATAAACTTTTATCTCTTATAAAAAAAGAAAAGATAGAGAACCATCTGGTCTTTGAGTTCTTTGAGATGCCTTCGCCAGATTTTATAGAGAAGTTAGGTAAACACGTAAAGAATTTCAATATCCAGCTTTCCCCGGAAGACCAGAACAAGACTGTACGGAAATTCTTCAGATCGCAGTTTGATAATGACAGATTAGAGGAAACAATCGATGCTGCTTCAAGCTCAGGTTGTCAAAAACTGGACTTGTACTTTATGATCGGTCTTTCAGAGCAAACTCCGCAAGCTGTTTCAGATACTGTTAGATACTGCGATCATCTTTTGAACAAGTTCGATAGAAAGAGATTTCTTTGCCCCTATATTTCCCCTTTAGCTCCTTTTATTGATCCGGGGAGTCCTATTTTTGAAAATCCATCCGATTTTGGGTATAAGTTGTTCTATCGAAGCTTGGAGGAACATAGAAGGGCGCTGTAC
>JBARPA010000234.1:0-6346 GCA_049642665.1 Candidatus Zixiibacteriota bacterium | reverse complement strand
TACCTAAATAGTCAGCTTCAAAAACAGGTATCCATTCATTAGCCGGTATTGAATTATCCAGTATATTAAGATACTTGGCAGGGTATTCTATGCTATAGGTGTCTATTTTTGCTGCCACATCCGGGTCCCAATATGTCTTGGTGGTGAAATATATGGTAAATAAAACGGAATCCTTGGCTGGCAGATATTCAGCCCCTGGTGGTACTCCCCACAGCCCATAGATATCAATGGTTTTCTCTGTACTATCAATATACGATTCTCCCGCATTTTGACCAGTATACAGAAAGGCTATATTGTTCCAGAACCAATCAGACCAGTGAATGGAATCACATTCAACCTCCAGGGCAGAATCGCCCTCATCCGCACTTCGGAATTTAAGCGGAAAAATTAAACTGCTCAAGTTGTGCTGGGCACTCAACTCAACATCCACTGTTACAGTAGTTTGCGCTGGCACAGAGGTAACCCCATTGATAGTAAATGTATCATCCTCTGTTGGTACTTGCGCGGAAACAGACGAAATCCCAAAGATTAAAAGAACGAAAATCAAGGAAAAATGAACCATCCAATTCTTTTTGATCATTACTCACCCCTCTCTGTTTTGAGTTATCTTTTCAAATTTAAATAAATTTATCTCTTCAGCTAAGACTATAGCTTAAATCTAAGCTGACAACAAAGAATTATAGCTTCTCACCTCCTTTTTTATTTCAGTTCTCAAATATATCCTCCATTTTCTTTACACCATAATAAAGAAATCCAGTTTATTTTGTCAACAAAAAAATTAAAAAAAATTATAATCCTGTTTCCAGGGGGAAATTTATGGACAGATAAATATGAATTGAGAAAAGGGGGTCCATAGCTTCATCTAATTTCCAACCGGAATTGAGCTTAGGCCATCTCAAAGCCGGGGAGCAAAGATAAAATTATGGGATGGGAGCAAAGTCCCATCCCATAATTTATCCCGAATCTGAGATTAAATCAGATTACCAGTCGCTGGAACACTTAGGTGGAGGTCCACTCCTGAACAGGTAGTTGACCAGCCACACAGCATCAGCAATAGCCACCAAACCATTCCCATCAGCATCAGACATGAAGGTGAAGGGCTCAGCTCCGCTCTTTAACAGGAAGCTAACCAGATAGACCACATCGGCGATAGTAACCGCATTGTCTCTGTTAGCATTTCCGCACTTAAGCATATCAATGCAGCTATTCATATGATCGATATCGAACTCATCCGAGACAACCATAGCATATGCCACCCGAGCAGTATCTGCAAACGGGAAGCTTCCTGCAGGAATCACTCTACCGGTGGTGACGATGTTGTGATCCTCCGGAACTATAGCACCCAGAGTATCCCTCTGGATGGAGTCGCCAGGTGTGCTCATCCACTTGTAAAGATCGGTATCATCATAACCTCCATAGGGATAAACCGTCGAGTCGTTTCTCAGAATGTGCATGGCAAAAGGCTGATCCACCGAAGGAATGGTGCTGGGATCCGGCCAGCAGGCAAGTATGGTACCACCCGCAGGAAGAGGAGCCCAGAAACAGGTATCCCTCTGAGCTATGCCCATACGGTAGTTCTCGTTGGCTCCGCCGCCATATCCTCTCAGGTATGCCAGTCTCCGGAGCTCATCCTGACCCGGATGGTTCCAGGATCCGGAATCAGAGGGAGCGTCAATATCCAGACCCATTCCCAGATAGGCAACAGGAACAGTAGCGGGTGGAGTTATATCCGGCCACCAGGGTGGAGGATCGTTATAATAGAGCTTGATGTACCTCAATGTGACGTACTGCTCCTTATTGTCTGTTGAGGACTCACTATAGAAGATGTAATCCTTGGTCAGGATGGTCCAATACCACCAGCGGTGATGCCAGGGCAATGGCGCCTGGGGAGTGGTCGGAGCGTACTCACCCACAGCAATTTTGGTCTTAATACCGGAGACATCAGTAACATTCAAATCGCTCTCAGGCAGCAGGTAGCGCTCATTAAAGATGTGCCTGCCTACCACTGAATCGGTATTGGGGGCGGTAAATGCCAAAAGAACCGAAGCATCATACAGTAAGCTAGGCTCATTGGCATCCTGATGCAGATAGTATCCCGCAGTATCCACCTGATTACCTAAGTTACCCAGGTTGGATACATTCACCCACATGGTGGGATTGGTTAACGTGACGAAGTCCGGTCTCACGTAGACATCGGACATAACCACATGTAACCTGACATAGAAGTCATTATTTCCGGCCTGATCGTTGGATGTCACGTGGATGCTGTCCACATAGAACTCCTCAGAGCCCTGTCCAATCACTTCCACTTCCACATTTACCGGGCAACCGCCAGCTGCGATGGATGCAATGTTACTGGGAGTAACATTCATCCAGCCGGCAGTCTCGGTGAGTTGGATGTTGGATAATGTGGCGGTACCGATATTCTCTATGGTCAAAGTAACCGTATCCCTTCCCTCTGTGGGGGTATGGACATAGGGGCTGATGAAATCTGAGGGAGCCCAGCCGATTCGTGCCTTATTCTCCAGGGGAATTTCTTCTTTGGCTAATGCGTAAACCAGAACCGGGTTATTGGTCGGCTCACCCTCATCCTGTACCACGCCTCCCGCATCCCGGTCATAGATCCACTGGAAATACAAGCTGTCGTCCACTCTCTCAGCCATAGAGCCCCAGTGATCGCTGGCACATTCACCAACTGCACAGCTATCCTGCGTGCTGCTGGTGAAGTTAACCGGGATCATCCAGGTCATTCCAGCATCGGTGGAAGCGCTGACATACAGATCACCCTGACTTAAATTTCCAGCATCGTTATAGGTATTGGTATCAAACTGAGTCCAGTTGGCATAGAGGTGGTTTTTGTTATCTCCCTCTTTTATTCCTACGCCGCACCCAATCTTGGATATCAGCCTGTTCCATGCGCCGGCAGTTGCATCCTCCCAGTTGGCCGCGTGAATCTTGTTGGCATAAACGCTATCTCCGCCGCAGATCCTTATTGTGCCTTCGCTGAAGTGCCACAGAGCAACATCATTTATGTCAATTTCGGCTGCCTCCTGATCATATTTGTGAGTGTGCCAGAAGATGTGCAGGTTATCATTAAAATCATATACCGCGGTTATCTCTCCGTAAACCCGGAGCAGGTCGTCCACACCATAATTGCTGCAATTACGCCGACTTTTCAACAGGGCGGGATCTGAGAACCAGTCATCTCCGCCATTGGTGGATTCGATATAGTAGCAGTCGTTTGAGAGCTGGTAAAGGGTGGAATCGGTCTCGGCTTCAGCCAGTGAGGGATAGACAATAGCCACCTTGTTGGAGACCTTGGAAGTGGCTACAAATCCGCTGATTACTCCAGAGGAATCGAAAGTCTCAGCTGTACCAATCGGATCAAAATACTGGGTTTCCTTATCCAGAGTTGCACTATCCGCTCCCGGGCACTGGCACATCAGCTTATCATCAGGTCTTTCCGCGCAACGAACATATGCCATCCAGCTCCATCCGGCCGCTGTATCACCCTCATAGAAAATCATGTGAATCTGGCCCAGACCATCAACGGCGCCAGCTGGCCACATACCTTTGAAATCAGTACCAGCACTATCCGGAATATCATACCAGTATTTGGCGCCGGCAAAGTCTATTGCACCGGGTACACTGGGCTCAATGCTTATGGTCACACCCTGATCATCATCGTTGGGGTAGATCGGCTGGGTGGCATGGTAAATCACCACAGCCCGGCTATCCCGAGTTACAGCCAGACCCGTGTAACCTGTATAGTTACCCTGGGCGGTGATGGTGGGTGCGGGTAGTGTGGTCCAGCCGTCAGTTTCATCCCAGTAGGTATAATTCACATACCTCTTGGCATCTGGTCCTGGTGCAAGGTCCAGATGCATAAAGGTATAATGCCGACCATGAACGCTACCGATATCCTGATAGTCATTGGCCACCATCCTGGGGATACGGGAGTTGTGCTGGTAATCGTACCAGGTGCAGCCTATGCAGGTATCATAGGGTGAAAGAATGGTAGTCTCGCCGCAGTAACCCTGAAGAAAAACTCCGGAAGCAGTGCTCATCAGATAGTCAAAGGATTCACTTCCATCTTTAAGGGAAGTGGGGGTGGTTAGCCTGGGATCCTGCTTAACACCCCAGACAACTCCAGCAGTAAAAACAACCAACAAGGCTACTGTCAATAACAGCGTTAGTCTTTTCGCCATCTCTTGCTCCTTTCCTCTTTGGTTTTATAGATTTCCCCCTCGGGATTAGCCCTCTGCTGCAAATCTGCCGGTTTTCACCTCCTTCCAAATACTATGAAGTTAGTTATTTTATTAGTTCTTAAATTAACTCGATATCCCACTCTCAACTTTTTTCTCCAAAATGGGAAAAATAGATAACTTACTACACTTTACTGATTGAGATTTCCTTTCAGCAAGAACTTTAACTCTGATCCTCACTCCCACGAGGTTAACTTGTCAATCCAACTTGCAGCCAAACAGATCGCTGATAATCTCTTATACAATAGCTCACTATATAATTAAAACAAAAAATCCAATTTGTCAAGTCTTTTTTGACCCTCCCCGCTTTTTTTGTTCATTTTTCTATACGTATAAGTTTTTGTCGAATAAAGGGTTCTCATTTTTATATCGTCAAGACGGCAATTTTTTTAATCCGACATCCTAAAAATCTACCTGGAATTACCTGAATTTCTCTGGCTTTTCCATTTTGAGTCAACATTTTCATTTGAACCGAAATCCATCCACTCGATTTTTGGCGGTGGTGGACCATCATTAAAGAGGTAATTAACCAGATAAACCGCATCCACTATAGTTACATTTCCATCCCCATTGCCATCTCCAGCACCCCAGGGAACAGGAGCTGGTCCATCGTTAAAGAGGTAATTAATCAGGAAAACAACATCTGCTATTGTTACGTTCCTGTCTCCATTGGCATCCCCTCTTTTATAGGCGATAACAGAACAGGTCACAGCTTCAGAATCAGCCAAAAGTCCATCTGAGGTGATGAATATAATCTCATACACAGAATCCGCTTGTGTGGTATCCGGTATGAAGGTAAACAATCCCACCCCGTTGCCACTGTCGTAAAAGCTTGCATTATAGGGCAGTTGGACAGCAGTAAGTGTGGGAATGGTTGAATCCGGATCCAAGGCAGAGACAGTGAAAGAGTCACCGTAGATGGCAGGTATGACCCATTCCGTTTGGATAGGATACAAAACAGGAGATTGATTACCAGCTTCTTTTACTACTATCTGTACCTGCTCAGTATCAGCTAAAGTAGTAGGATCAGTAGCAATGAAACTTACCCAGTAAGTGTCAGCTTGAACAAAACTGGGAAAAAAGTTGAAAGCACCTGTTCCATTATGTAGATCTGTGAACCTGGAATTGGGGGGTGAACCCAGAACTGATAGAACTGGTGGGACTCCATCAGGATCGGATGCACTCACTACCAGAATTAAAGTATCTCCTTCAAAAGTAGAAGTATCAGGTATATCAGCCCACTCCGGAGGTTGAGGAACATCATAGACTATAATTTGGACCTGCATAGACGAAGTTTCAGGCTCAGTAGTAAATTCAGTGTCAATTGCCAGAAAAACAGGATAAATTGTTCCTCCCTGAGAGTAATCAGGCAAGAAGCTGAAAGTGCCCACACCATTACCTGAATCCACAAAACTTGAGTTTAGAGGTTTTATTTTATTAATAAGTGTTGGAATAGGACCATCAGGATCTGAAGCACGCACATTGAAGATCAACGATTCCGCTTCAGTAACCTGTTGGGTAGAAACCTGCTGAAAAACAGGTAGTCTATTCACATTTTGCGTAGTAATCTGAACGCTCTGGCTAACCTTCACCAGTGAGTCCTCGTAATCCACAGCCTCGAAAACCACGGTATCCACTCCCGCCTGGAAGTAGCTGGGATTAAAGTCAAAGGTTCCGTTTCCATCACCAATATCGGTGAAGGTGGCGTTTTCAGGCACATTCCAGGCTCTCAGGAAAGGTATAGTGCTATCAGCATCGGTAGCCTGAACGTGAATCACCAGCTGCTGTTCTTCATTTACCTCCTGGGAGTCGATGGGAGCCATAACCGGAATTTGATTTCCAGCATCATTTACCGTTATCTGTACCACCTCCGAATCAGATAATTCTCCATCATAGGCGAAGAAGATGATATCGTATATTCCGGATTGGATATATACCGGAGTGAAGGTAAATATTCCGCTGCCGTTTCCATAATCCACAAGGGAAGCGTTCATAGGTAAATTTTCCGCATATAGTTCCGGTATGGTGCCATCCGGATCTGCGGCACTTATGCTAAAGACAAGGGTATCTCCCTCAGTAAC
>JBARPA010000233.1:0-9981 GCA_049642665.1 Candidatus Zixiibacteriota bacterium | reverse complement strand
ATGGAATGTCAATCATCTATGGCCTGGAGTTTGCGGTTTATAATCTTCCCTACATGGAGGATTTCTTTTTGCACTCCTCAAATTTCTCCTATGCTTATAACTCTTCAGATCCTCCGGGTTCCCGAATCGACTACTCCTCTATATCGGTAAATGATCAACCCCTGGATCCTTTTGCAAGCTACTCAGTCACAGTTCCAGATGGAGTAGTTCCTTTCTTAAGTCAGATACCTGACTTCCAGATCAATAATCTTGTTGTTACTGAATATTATATGTACACTGTGGTAAGAGATTTTATGATTTTGGCCTCAGAGCAGGGGTTACTCCTCCAAGCGTGTAAGCAGTCACCATCTACGTTCTCCGCAGAATATTCTGTGCCCACCAGTTCACCGGTTTACTATTTTACCGAAGGAAGGGTAATTGACCTGGCTTTGTTCTCTGATCCAGAGGAGGGAGTCGTGGCTATTATAGAAGCCATAGACCAATGTTTTGAAAATGGATCAATTGATAATCCTGGAATCACTAAAAGCTTGAAAAGCAAGTTAAATGCGGTATACTCTCTCCTGCAAAAAGGAGAGTATAACCAGGCTTTAGCCACTCTTAAAGCTTTCAAGAAGCATGTCAACGCTCAATCTGGTAAACATATCTCCTCTGAAACGGCAGCCAAGCTGATTTACCTGGCTGATAAATTAGGGGAAAATATCTGGAATTCACCTATTATGGCAAGAACAACTGGAGCGAATCAACAAATCCCTGAGGACTTCCAGCTTTTCCAGAACTATCCCAACCCCTTTAATCCCCAGACCGAGATGGCCTATTCTATACCTGAGGATTCTTACGTCGAGCTCACCATCTATAACATAATGGGTCAAAAGGTAAAGGTTTTGGTGGATGGGTACCAGAGCTCAGGAGCAAGAAAGGTGACTTGGGATGGTCGCGATGAAAAAGGAGAAAGGGTTGCAAGTGGAATCTACCTCTATAGACTACAGGCAGGAGAGGTTATACAGACCAGGAAGATGAGTTTTCTAAAGTGAACTATTCTCTCTCTTTGGGTCGCCGAGAAGCCCCCTGTATTGGGGGCTTCTTTTTTTTCGATTATAAAAATAGATACACCCCTGTATCTTAAATAATAAAATTTTTGGTCTGCCCTGTTATGGCAGAAGATGGTAGCTTTCCTAAGCTCTTGTCCCGGTTCAAAATAAATTTTCCAGAATTTTAGTACAGGTGGGCATTCCATGTGCAATTGAAAGTAAATGAAATAAATTACTGAGGAGGTAATAGTGAAGGTTATTTTAATTTATCCGGATACAAGCCCGGAGAGCGTGATTCCCAAGAAGCTTATTAATATTGAACCCTTGGGATTGGAGTATCTGGCTGGCGCCATTCCCGAACACCAGGTGAAAATCCTGGATATGAAGATGGAGAATAATTGGCAAAATGAGATTGAGCAGTTTCAGCCAGATGTGGTGGGTATCTCCGGTACAGTAGTTCACTCCCACCGGATGCTGGAAGTTCTGAAAAAAGTAAAAAAGCTGGATCAAAGGACCCTGACTGTTGTTGGTGGAACTCACGCCACTTTAATGCCAGAGGACTTTAACAAATCTTATGTGAATGTGATTGTCATGGGCCATCGGGTTTTGTCTTTTAAACAGATGCTACAGAATTTCGAGCAAAAAAAATCTTTTGAGAAGATCGAAGGATTGGCTTTGCCCAGAGGAGGCAAGTTATATTACACACCTGTAAAAAAACCAATAACCAGTTTGGATCATCTACCTATTCCCAGAAGGGATTTGACTGAAAAATACCGCAAGGGTTATTTTCATTTGGTCTGGAAACCAACTGCTCTGATAGTTACCTCAATCGGCTGCACCTATCATTGCAATTTCTGCCCCTGCCCGGTGCTTACCCAGAGGAGATTTTTGAAAAGGTCACCGGAACTGGTTTTGGAGGAGCTTTCTCAGATAAAAGAGGAATATATCTATGCCGGAGATGACAACTTTTTCTTTGATTATCAACATGCTCTGAGAATATATGAGTTGATAAGGGATGCGGGAATCAAAAAACAATATTACATCCTGAGCCGGGTAGACCAGATAAATAGCCATCCGGACATTGTGGAAAAATGGGCAGAGATCGGGTTGAAAAAAGTCTTTTTGGGGTTAGAGTCCTTTAAGGATGAAGAGCTTAAATCTTTAAATAAAAGATGTTCGGTGGAGAAAAACAATCAGGCAATAGAGATTTTGCACAAAAATAACGTTGATCCTTTAGGTGCTTTTATCATCCAGCCCTATTATAAAAAAGAGGATTTCGATGCCATCCTAGAGTATATGGACAAAATGAAGATTTACTATCATGAGTTCACCATTTTAACCCCCTTCCCGGGGACAGAGTTCTATGATAAGGTAAAAGATGAGCTGATCTTTACAGATAACCGTCTTTTAGATTTAACCCACTCCGCCCTACCTACCGAGCTCTCCACAGAGGAGTTTTACAGACTCTACAGCCGGCTTTATCGCAAGGCCCATTCTCCGATTAGAGCTTTAAAGATCAAGCCCACAGTTTCTCCTTTTGCCAATTTGGGTTTTCTGAAGCTCTTGCCGGGACTCTTCGATTTATTCTATTCCAGTAGAAAGGCCTATAAACAAATGGCGCGATTTAGAAATAGGAGTTTTTCTCCATTTTAATGAATTCTGTCCATCTAAAGTATATCAATTGTAGTTACTATCGATATCCAAAGAGGATGGTAATCTTACTCCTGGATCTGATCTAATAATTTTAAATTCTTCCCATTACTTATAAAACTAAAATTGAGTTAAGCAACAGTTGTAAGATACTTCTCGCAGTTTCCACACAAACCAGGTTTGTTACAGAGGATTATTTTATAATAGGGCTTAAATCTAAGTAGTGTTAAAATAATATTACATATCAGTCTATTTTTCTATAACAAAATCCTGTTGAATATTCCGGGGCAGAAAATAGCCACTCAAATTAAGCATTTATTATCTTCTTAATAGTTAGGCACTTAGCCGATTCCACTCTCTTTTTTTGATCTTTTCTTTTTACAGGCATACCTATTGCAATTTACCCTTTATGTAAACTAAAAGAAAGGAAAGAGAAGATTCGAAATTTAATGGTTTTTTTGATGGGATTAGGACTGGTAACGGTCCTTATAGCAGGAAGCTTTGGAAATTGTCAAGCAGATGAGAGCACGGACATTTTACATGCGGATACTCTTTTGGCGGGTTCGGTAACACCTCTTTTAACTTATTCGGATCAACCAAAAGAAGATTCAACAAAGAAGAAATTTTATGAAGATTTCACAGCGGAAAATAATCAGGATATCAAAAAAGCGAAAAAGTTCTGTTTACACGCGAAATACAAGCCGGAGTGCGGTTCATTTCTGATAACCGAGTTTGGATACGCATATAGATTCGATCACTCCCCCGACAACCAGCAGTATCTAACCTGGGAGCTCGGCTGGATGATGAATAGGAACAAGCGCACAGCTGTGGGCGGCACTGTCTTTTTTGGCTTGGATCAAGACTTTGAAAAACCTCGTTTTGCGTTGAAACCCAGATTCCGCTGGTGGTTAACTAAAACGGAAAGCCTGGACCTTGCGGCCGGGATATTAATACCTGGAGGAAAAAATCAGGCATTTAGATTCCCATCCTGTACAGCACACATTGGGTTGAACGTTGGGGACTGCCTTGCTCTGACCGGACAAGTTGAGGTCATCCGTCGGGAAAAAACTGGCACTGATGTTGACTGGTATGGTGGATTTAAACTTGGAACACCCGTTGGTGCGATCGGTGGCACAGCTATAGCAGCCGTGATAGGCTTAATCTCTTTGGCTTTCATCATTTCCTAGCGGACCAATATTTGGAGGATAAGTGATGTTTGATTTATATGCTAAAAAAGTGTGGAGAAAGACTACGATGGAAAGAGTTATTTTTCTTACAGGAGCGACAGGGTTGGTGGGAAGTAACCTCATTCCCAGAATCTTGAAAAATGATAATAGATCCAGACTGATTCTGCTCATTCGGGGCGAATCTGATATTCAAGCTGAACGTCGCTTGGATGAAATGCTTTGGGATTTATCGCCTGAGATTGATTTTAATCAGGCAAAACAACGCATCCAGGTGATCAGAGGCGATATCACTTTGGAACGGTTGGGACTCTCTAAAGCTCTATATAAAAGATTGGCTAAAGAGATAACCCATATCATTCATTCTGCGGCAACTGTTCAATTCCAGCTTCCCCTGGAATGTGCCCATAAGGTCAACTGCGAGGGCACGAAGCACATTATAGCATTAGCTAAACTCGCTAAGAAAAATGGACAACTTCAACGGGTAGCTTATATCAGCACTGCCTATGTCTCTGGAAATCGTGAAGGTAGAATTCTTGAAGATGAGCTGGACTGCGGGCAGGAGTTTGGCAATACCTACGAGCAGACGAAATTCGAATCAGAGAAATATGTGCGAAGCCTAATGAATGAATGGCCTATCACTATTTTCAGACCGAGCATCATTGTGGGGGATTCAAAAACAGGCAAGACAACTGCGTTCAATGTTCTGTATGTGCCATTGAAACTCATCTACCGGGGGATTATCAAAATACTGCCGGGCTCTCAATACACGCCTCTGGACGTGGTGCCAGTGGATTTTGTCTGTGATGCTATCAATTACATCTTTTTTAACAACAATGAGTGCGTAGGCAGAACCTATCATCTCACAGCCAGTCAAAAAAAGGCAACCACCACGGGCCAGGTGGTTGATCTGGCTTCTGACTTTTTCAATCAGGCGGCATCGGGTCAGCGCATTCCTCAAATCAAGTTTTTGCCAGCAGAGTTGTGTCATGAAGTGAGGCCATACCTTGGGAGCCATACCAGGAGAGTCCTGCAAGCCATGGAGCCTTTTGAACCATATCTGTCTGGAGAAAGAGCCTTCGACAACGCCAACACCTGTTCAGCATTAAAGGGGACTGAAATCGCACCGCCGCAATTCAGGGTGTATTATCAGACCATTCTGCGTTACTGCATTGAGACCAATTGGGGAAAGAGTTTTAAATACGCAGCATAACAAATAATGAAGGAAACTACAATGAGAATCAAAGTCATCATAAATCCAAAGTCCAAGAATGGCAATCCTAAATATCTGAAAGCGATTTTAAAAGAAAAACTCAGACTATGTTATTTGGACATTGAGGAAACTATCTATCCCCAACATGCTACTGAAATTACAATGAAAGCAGCTAAAAAGAATTTCGATACGATTGTGGCAGTGGGTGGTGATGGAACAATAAATGAGGTGCTTAATGGTATAGTAGGAACTGATATCTCACTGGGCATAATTCCTATGGGAACAGCCAACGACCTGGCTACTTTCTGCGGGATACCAAAAGACCCGGTCAAGGCATGTAAGGTCATTCTGAATGGGCATCTGCACTGTGCTGACGTAATTGGCGTTAATGATCGCTATTATGTTACTGCTGGAGGTCTGGGGTTCCCTTCAGAGGTCATCAGAATTGCCAATCGGATGAAGTGTAAAAATATCATCGTAAAACTGCTGGGGCAGTTTATGGGAAGCAAGATTTACATCTTGGCTGTTCTTTATGCACTTCTAAAAAAGAGCAGAGAGAAAAACTTCTTAAAAATTAGATGGAACGACAGCTCAATTTATGCTGATTCACTTTCGCTTATGTTGAACAATCAGCCCTTTCTGGGCAAGCACTTTCTGATGTCACCGGGGGCTGTTAACAACGATGGCAGGTTTGATGTTTGCTTAATCGGAAATGACCGTAGCCGTTTCCAGATTCTGTCAATTCTTTTGAAGGTGCTTACTGGAAAGCATGTCCGCTCTTCCTCGGTCAGCACATGGCATGCAGACAAGCTGGTGGTTACAAGTGAAAAGCCCCTGGCATTTTTTGGGGATGGAGAAATAATCCAACAGGGAACTCAATTCAAAATTCAGATTATTCCTGAAGCTTTAAAGATAATAGTTCCGGACAAAAAAGAGAGGCTGTGAGATGCAGATCAAGCTTTTGATAATCATAGGCAGCTTATTTACATTCGGAGCATTGTTAATAGCATTGTCTCACAGGTTTCGGCAACCTGATTCTTTGAATAAAAACACGGATTGGACCAAGTATGGGATTTATCTTCTCCTTGTTGTTTCTTTGCTTACCCTGACATATTCTTCCCGTTTGTTATTAGCCTTGATCTTAGGTGCAATATCAGTTGCAGGCTCCCTGGAGCTTTATCGAAATCTAAGACACAAAAGTGCATATCCCTTTGTTCTTTCTCTAACATTCTTTTTCTTTTTGATCTTATGTTTGGGACATTTGCTGTTTCAGAATACAACCACATGGTTTTCTGGCTTTGCATTTGTCTTTCTTCTGGTAGCCACTACTGATAGTTTCTCTCAGCTTTGGGGAAAACTCCTGGGAAATCATAAACTCTGTCCCAATTTGAGCCCGGGTAAAACCCTGGAAGGCTTAATTGGTGGTATCCTCTCAACAGTAGTTATTTCCCTTTTGCTGAGATTCCTGATACCGGGTGCAAATCCTTTACACATTGTCGTAATGGCTTTGATAATAGGGGCTTCAGCCACTGGAGGAGACCTGCTTTTCTCTTACATCAAACGAAAGCTTGGCATTAAAGATTTCTCCGGTATTCTCCCGGGACATGGCGGCATTTTGGATCGATTCGACAGTTTGATAGTAACCGCTCCAGTTTTCTACTGGACAAGATTTTTAATCTTTAGTTGAAAGGAGTATCAAGATGAAAAAGTATCTTTATTATTTACCCCATATCTGGACCTTGACCGGGCTGGCATTTGCAGCTTTAGCACTGATTGCAATATTCGAGGGACACTATCATAGCGCTGCCCGCTTCTGCCTTTTGGTTTTATTAGTAGACCGTACTGATGGCACACTTGCCCGCCAGCTTAAGATAAAAGAAAAATTTCCGGGCACCTCAGGTGAAATCCTGGACATCATCACCGATTTAGTGGGACTCACCTTTGTGCCCATGATGCTTTTCTGGAAAGAAGGAATATTTTTCACAGGCTTTGGGGTTTATCTGGTCGTTTTCGCAACCATGGCTGCCTCCTGGAAATACTCCCGAAAGGAAACGTTTCTCTCCAGAGGTTACTCGGTGGGTGCTCCTCCTGTTTTCTTTTCCGTGTTTCTCTTCTACTTTTTGGATTTACCGCTGATTTATGCCACCGTTTACACGGCGCTTTTAATTGCCCTGTGTATTTCGCCAGTCAGATATCCCATTACCAGCCTGGTTACCACTCATTGGAAGCCGGGATATAAAAGCATCACCAATTACCTGACCGCAGTCTTTTTCATACCAGCTTTCATACTTCTAAAATCTGCTCCTCCTGTGATCTATTGGATGATGCTTTCTGTAATTGGTATGCAGCTTTTCATTTATCCGGTGCTTTTAAGCATGGGAATGATTAAACCGGTATTTGATAGAACCTTTTAAAAAATGGAGGTACAAAATGAAGGCCATCTATAGCAAAACCATCGAGAAATCCTGCGGTTTCATATTTGCCCGCTGGTCCGCAGGAGCCAAGGCATTTGAGTATACCCTGCCACCTGAACAGAGGGTGATTGAAGACCCTCTGGCAAAATATTATGCCGGGGAAATTGGAATGAAGGTAGTAGGATGGATGCAGGCCATAAACCCATCTGTCCGAAAGGCAATTGTCCTGCGAGCCCGATATATGGACGACTATGCTCGGGAGTGCCTGAACCAGGGTTTCCAGCAGGTAGTACTTTTAGGCGCTGGTTATGACAGTCGCTTTTTGCGTCTATCCGAATTTAAAGATGCGAAGCTCTTTGAGCTGGACTTGAATTCCACCCAGGTGATAAAAAAGACCCTGACCAGAAGAATTTTAGGTAAATTACCGGAAAATGTTACCTATGTAGCTATCGATTTCTCCAAGGACTCTATTATTGACAAGCTCACCAAGGCGGGCTTACAAGGGCATGAGAAGACCCTATTTATCTGGGAAGCAGTTACCCTCTTTTTAAATCAGGACATAGTCGAGGAGACACTAGGTCGGTTAACAGAGCTGGGAAGGGGCAACCGTATAGTTTTAGACTTTATCCCGCCCGAGCTAATTGATGATGAAACTGATTACCAGGGCAATCGCGAACTTCTAAAGCTTTGTGCTGGCGTGCAGGAACCTCTGACCTTTGGCTGTTCACCAGAGAAGATGAGAGAAATGCTGCATCGTCTGGGCTACGGCAATGTCAAAATTCTGAGCATGCGGGAAACAAACTGGATATATTGCGGGTCCGAGGACGTTGAGGACAGCTACTTCTTCGCCACTGCGGAGAACACCGGCTGCCCGTGCCTTGAGAAATCTTTTGTCAGGCAGGGAAACCTGCATGTACCTAGCAGGCAGGAGAAAATTTTAGAGAGTGCCACAGTGGTTTAAGCCATGCATTAGAAAACTACGCAGGTCGTTTCCAGACACGACCTGCGTAATCTAAAGCTGGTTGAAATCATTCTCTTTTGGGAAAGTTAGTTTTGTAATACCACAAATAAGATGCAATCAACCGAAAAGATACACAAACCCGGGGCAAGTTTTCCAAAATATTATAATCAGGATTCAAGCCCGGATGGTCAAGTAGATTTGGATCACAAAGTGAGAGGAGAAAATCTAAATTTCTTAGCACGACTTAATAGATCGTTTGATTTATGCCCCCCTTAACTGGGGTAGCAGGAAATTGAGCACTCCGTGCTGAAAGACTAGATTCTGCAAAAAAGAGACTGTAACTTACTCGCTTTTGTTTCCATTTCACGGCTACAAGAATCAATAGGCCGGCCTCCTGCTTACTTCATGGGGGGGATGGGTGGCTCTGAATGGGATAGAGACACCATGAGCCCGTCGATATCATCCAGCTCACCGGGGTTACCCTCACTTTCACCAGCATATACTTTGTCCAACAACAAATTGAAGAGTTTCTCATCCATTCCCGCGAAGGCCACATGATATGTCTTTCTGAGCTTTTTCCAGTCTTCCCGCGACAATTTAGGCATACTTATCACCTCCTTTTTCTAATTCTTTCTTGTATTACCCTTTAAATATGAACACAACCCATAAAACTTCATAATTCTTCCAGTCGTCTTTTGGCTTCAATGAATTGTGGTAGATTCTCATCCGCTTCTTTCCAAATTTCCACAAATTTCTGGAAATGATCCTTGGCTTTTCCTTTTTTGCCTTTTTTCTCGTAAATCTGAGCAAGGATATAGTGAGTTTGTGCATAATTGGGATTGATTTTAAGAACTGCTTCTGACTTTTCCACGGCTTTATTCAGTTCTCCTATTTCAAAATAAGTCTCCCCTAAAGCATTAACAAAAAACGCACGGTCTAATGACTTGATGTTGGCCGCCTTATTGAAATTTTCCAATGCCTGCTGGTAAAGGCCACTCTTAAGTAACAACTCGCCTGACAGATGATAATAATAAATCTTTGACTCTTCTGTTTTTGTTTTTTCTATTAGTCCCTGGATAACTGAGAGTTCAGATTCAACTTGATCCAACATCTCTTTTTCTATAAAGGTCAGCCCCAGTATCCAATGGGCTTCTACCATTCTCGGATTAAGCTCCAAGGCTTGCTGGCATTCGTCAATGGCCTTGGTATTTTCCCCTTTCAAATAATGGAGTCTGCCCAGAAGAAAATGGGCTTTTGCCTTTTCAATGTCACTGGTGGATAAGGTAAGATATTTGTTGTAAGAATTGAGCGTCTTGGTGTACACACCTTTAGCTAAATAAGATTCTCCCAGGAGCTCAGATGTAAGAAGATAATCCGGGTCAATTTCCAATGACCGCTGAAAATTTGCTATGGCCTCATCATAATCACCGACGATTAAGTTGAAGTCTCCTAATACAGTTAGAGGATAAGCCTGATTTGGCAATCGGGCAACGTATCTCTTAAAAGCCACCTGGGCTTTCTTATATTCGCC
>JBARPA010000232.1:0-2193 GCA_049642665.1 Candidatus Zixiibacteriota bacterium | reverse complement strand
CTCATACTCAATACGTGTAGCGAACGTTTCTATCCAAGCTATGGTTCCATCCTTTCGTTTTATGCGGTATTCATGGTGTGGAGGGACAGGTTTTCCAGCTAAGCGATCCCGGAAACGGCCCCAGACTAGCATTTGGTCCTCAGGGTAAATTATTGATTTCAGCTGTTGGGGCGAAAAGGAGAGAAGCTCCTTTTTTGTGTAGCCGCTTATCTCAGTAATTGCAGTGTTGGCAAATATGATGCGAAAATCTTGGGTCACTACAATTCCTTGCAGTGATTGCTCAATTAAATGCCTGTATTTCTCTTCATTCTCCCGCAGCACCTGCTGATTATCTTTGGAAGTCCCCATACCCACCCCGAGAGACCTTTTCACTTTTTTCTCAGGAAGATGTGCAGTTTTGGTATCTTGGATTTTTTTGTCTTTTCGTTTTCTTTGTTTACTCTCTTTTTTCTCGGATGCCATGCTGATTGCCTCTTTTCGACATTCAATTAGATATGAATTGGATACGCTGCCTATATTACCTAAGTCATTTTAATCCAAGAATAATAAAAGAAATGTTCATCAGTTGTCACGAAAAAAAAGAAGACTTAAACCTACTATCTTGGATTAGTAACACCACCTCCTGGTGTGAATGTCCAAGAACTGCTCGATGTTTAACCTGATAATTCTATATTCTATATTTCGTCACAAAATAGACTATCATCACCCGGTTTTGAAATTACGTAAGAGCAATACGTAATGTTTAGCCCATCTATTAGTATTGACAAATTATTAATACCTTATAATAATAGAATATCAACATAACGGGGTAACAAATGTCTGAACCACACAAGAAGAAAACCATACTAATAGCTGATGATGATGAGAATGTTCGCGTCATGTGCGAGAGAGAGCTACGTGAAGAGGGATATATTACGCATACAGTCTCCTCCGGTCTGGAAGCCTTGCAGTTTATAAAAAGAAATCCGCAGATCGATCTGGTTGTTCTGGATTTAAAGATGCCCTCATTAAACGGTATCCAGGTTTTGAAGCAGCTTCGGGGTAAAAAGGTCAAGGTTCCGGTGATATTGTATTCGGATTATTCCGCTTATAGGAACGATTTTTCAGCCGGCCTTGCCGACGCCCATGTGGTGAAATCATCTGATTTGACGGAATTGAAAGAAAAAGTAAAGGAACTGCTGAGTTTTGAAAAGGAATAAAACAATAATAATAATGAACTTACTAAAAGTATAATTCACCTGCAAAGTTGGAGGGTCCTCAACTGATAGGCCTACAAGACGTTATTCGATATCGAAAATCCATAGATACTGTACAGATCATGAAGATTGAATTGTTTAAAAGACGTCCCCGGGAAAGAAGGAAGAGATTCAACTCGATTACGTATAATAATTACGTGAAGGTTACGTGTTTTCTTCGCATTGACACTTATAATCTTTTTTCTATATTATGTTTGCAGAAGATTAACTTGTTTGAAAAGAGAAACTTGCCTTAAATTGAGGCAAGTGAATTAAGTTATTAGAGGTTGTAATATAAGCAGTATGGAGGCAAAGCAAAGGCAACTTTTGTAAGGCGATAATTCCTTACCCACAAGGAAGTAGGTGGGGCAAAAAAAGACGAGGATGTCTGCTATCCATCAGAAGGGGGGATTGATCTTTGACATTAATATAATGATGTGGAACCCCCTCCATTGGATTACCTGGTATGCTGGTCCTGTTATCAAGAAATCGCTTGAGGATTAAAAAAACGAATACGCCAGTTCTTAACAAAAGGATAGTAACTCATATGCTATGGTAAAGGTCTTCCTTCTCAAAGCCTTTATTTATGCGGATTTTTGGTGATTTTTTTTAAAAAAGGTCATTTTTTTACTTGACAAAAATATCTAATGAATTATCATTAAATAGAGGGAACTAAAAGAGAGGGGAAGGGACGCCAAAAAACATCATGTTAGGGAGAAGAGGAGTCCCCATCGTTCTAAGACATTTAAAGGCTTAAGCCTTATAGATTTCACAAATTGTTAAATATGTGCATATTTAATGAGGGATTAGTATATGCTATTTTGGTCTGTGTTAATTGATTTAAATTTCCAGAAGGTTTTGCTTTTTACAGAATTTCCATTGACAAAAAAGATAAATGAGATATATTTAGCAATCAAGAACCTGAGAGGGGAAAGGACCCCAGGTTTTTATCCTGGGC
>JBARPA010000231.1:0-7299 GCA_049642665.1 Candidatus Zixiibacteriota bacterium | reverse complement strand
TCTTTGGAGGAGCCGGGGTGGGCAAAACTGTGATCGTGATGGAATTGATAAGAAACATCGCTACTGAGCACGGCGGATACTCAGTTTTCTGCGGTGTGGGCGAGCGAACCAGGGAAGGAAATGACCTGTGGCTGGGGATGAAGAAATCGGGGGTTCTGGAGAAAACTGTTCTGGTCTTTGGACAGATGAACGAACCGCCAGGCGCAAGATTGCGGGTGGGTCTATCTGGATTGGCTATGGCTGAATATTTTCGGGATGAGGAACACAGAGATATCTTGATATTCATAGACAACATCTTCAGATTTGTTCAGGCCGGGTCGGAGGTGTCTGCACTTTTGGGCAGGATGCCTTCGGCGGTCGGCTATCAACCTACTCTGGGGACCGAGATGGGTGACCTACAGGAGCGGATCACTTCCACCAAATCGGGTTCCATTACCTCTGTTCAGGCCATATTTGTTCCAGCAGATGATTTCACCGACCCGGCTCCTGCCACGACATTTGCTCACCTGGATGCGGTAACTGCCCTATCCCGACAGATCTTCGAGTTAGGGCTCTACCCGGCTATTGATCCCCTGGCCTCCACCTCCAGGATACTTGATCCCAAGGTCTTGGGCGAGGAGCACTATCAGGTGACCAGGAAAGTGCAGACGATTTTACAGAGATATAAGGACCTGCAGGATATCATAGCCATTCTGGGCGTGGAGGAGTTGTCAGATGAGGATAAAGTGATCGTTACCCGGGCAAGAAGACTCCAGCGATTTTTAACCCAGCCCTTTTTTGTGGCCGTGGAGTTCACCGGAACAGAAGGAAGATTTGTTAAACTTGAGGACACGGTAAAAGGATTTAAAAAGATACTCGATGGGGAAATGGACGATCTGCCCGAGCAGGCATTCTACATGGTGGGGACCATTGAGGAGGTTTATGAAAAAGCTGAGAAAATCAAAGGCCAGAAAATAACGGAAAAGTAAATGTATAAGCTGAGCATTGTCACACCTGAAAAGAAATTCTACGAGGACGAGGTAAATTCCCTTATTGCTCCTGGATCTTTGGGGTATCTGGGCATATTAACCGATCACGCGCCACTGCTTACTGAGCTGGTCCCGGGAAAACTTACTCTAAAGGATTCCCAGGGCAAGGAGAAGATATTCGCCATATCCGGAGGTTTTCTGGAGGTATTGAAAAACAACGTGACCATCTTAGCTGATGCAATAGAGCCTGCAGAAGGAATAGACTTCAAGAAAGCCGAAGAGGCACTAAAGCGAGCCAATGAGAGATTGAAATCAAGAGATGAAAACGTTGATGTCCCCAGAGCGGAATTTGCCTTGACCAGAGCTTTAAATAGGATTAAGATATTCAAGCAGGTGATACAAGGAGAGTGAGTTTTTTTAGCTAATTCCCTTTTAATAGTGGTTTTATATCTTCTTTCACTTTTGTATTTCTCAACATTAAGAGAAGTGGGATTGACCGCAAGAGGCTGAGAGACAGGATAAAACGTTATTCTATAGATAGCTAAAAGCCGGGGAGGTTATTCTCGTTTTAAATAATCCAATATGGGGAAATACTCCTCAGTTGGTTCAAAATTCTCCGTTTATCCTAAAAATTCCCCTATATTCTATTGACAAGTGGGGAAAAAAGGATATATTTATTTGAGAAAAATTTCACAAGGGAAAGGACTAAATTAGTCGTATTTTTGTAAAGGAGACCGAAAAATGGTAGAAAATCTGGAGAAGGTTAATACGATAATGGATAGATATAAGGGCGATGACAGCGCCCTTATCTCCATACTGCAGGATATTCAGGACGAGTATAATTACTTGCCGGAGGAAGCATTAAGAAAGGTAGCCCAAACATTAGACATACCCTTGATTGATATATATAGCGTAACCACATTTTACAAGTCCTTCAGTCTAACTCCCAGGGGAAAACATCTGGTTACTGTATGTCTGGGCACAGCCTGCCACGTGCGAGGTGGTCGCAGGATTTTAGGGGAGGTAGTAAGAAAACTGAACATAGCGCCAGGCGAGACAACAGAGGACAAATTGTTCACCCTGGAAACAGTAAACTGCCTGGGATGTTGCGCTATAGGTCCCATTGTGGTTGTGGATGGTGAATATTATGGTGAGATGACAGTGAGAAAAGTCGACCCTATTTTAGAAGAATACCGACAGGTTAATTCATCGAATACGCACACCAATTAAACCCATGAGGTCATTATGATCCAGGTAAATGTAAAGTGTCCTAAATGTGGAAAAAGCCTGATGGACGAAAAACACAAGATCAATGAGCATCCCAGTGTAAAGGTAATGATCGAGCATAAGAATAAGCGCGGTTGGGTGCGTTTAAGCTCGCTTTATGGCAGTTACAACTTAGAAAGTGAATTACTTATTCCTGAGGGAGAATCAGTTCGCTTTTTCTGCCCATTTTGCGAATCCGATCTAGCTGGAACTCGAAAATGTGAGAAATGTGATGCTGCTATGATCCCCTTGAAATTCTCCGATGGCGGATTTGTCGAGATCTGTTCCAGAAAAGGATGCAAAAAACATCTGATTGAATTTGAGAATTTAGAAAACGAGCTAAAGGCGTTTTATAATGCCTATCCCCTTTTCTTTAAACCAAAATAGACCTGTTCAAGCAAAAAGATTTGCTCAATCTCATGAAATGACAGAAAGGTTCGAAAATGAGGAGATTTGAGAATCAAAAACAATTTGATGAATTCAGGGAGAAAATAGCCACAGCCAGGGGAGATGGGAGGTCTACAATTGTGATCTCCTCGGGAACCTGTGGTCAAGCCCGAGGTTCAACTAAGGTGATAAGGGCATTTGAAGAGGAGATTGAGAAGCTTAACCTAAAAGATAAGGTTAATCTTAGAATCACCGGATGTCATGGTTTCTGTGAGATAGAGCCGGTGGTTCTGATTAACCCTGATGCCATAATCTATCAAAAGGTAAAACCTGAGGATGCAGAAGAGATCTTAAAACAAACAGTCCTGCAAAATAAGATAATAGACCATTTGCTGTATGTAGATCCTCAAACTGGTGAGAAAATCACCTATGAAAAAGACATCCCCTTTTACAAGAAGCAAAAACCTCTGGTAATGGGAAATAACGAGTTAATCGATCCCACAAAGATCGACGATTACATAGCCGTGGGGGGGTATAAAGCCTTAGGCAGAGTTCTCACAGCATTCACTCCGGAGAAGACAATCGATGAAATTAAAAAATCGGGTTTAAGAGGAAGAGGAGGGGCTGGTTTCCCCACAGGTTTTAAATGGGAGTTCTGCAGGAAGGCAAAAGGGGATGTGAAATACATAATCTGTAATGCTGATGAGGGTGACCCGGGAGCTTATATGGACAGAAGCCTTCTGGAGGGGAATCCTCATTCGGTGTTGGAAGGGATGCTAATCGGAGCCTATGCCATTGGTGCCAAAGAGGGTTTCGTCTATGTAAGAGGTGAATATCCTTTGGCAGTGGAAAACACTCAGATAGCAATAGATCAAGCCAAAGAGTACGGTCTTTTAGGCCAGAACATTCTGGGTTCCGGATTCGATTTCAACATAAAGATAAACCGGGGCGCAGGTGCATTTGTTTGCGGAGAGGAGACTGCACTTATGGCGTCAATTATGGGCAGATTGGGTGAGCCCAGGCAAAGACCTCCTTTCCCGGTTCAAAAGGGGCTTTGGGGCAAGCCAACAAATATAAACAATGTTGAAACCTGGGCCAATGTGCCATTGATAATTTCTAAAGGATCTGATTGGTATTCGGGTTTTGGAACGAAAACAAGCAAAGGAACTAAAATTTTCTCTTTGGTGGGAAAGATAAATAATACCGGGCTGGTAGAAGTCCCCATGGGGATTACCTTGCGTGAGATTGTGGAGGAAATTGGTGGAGGAATCCCCAGAGACAGAAAATTCAAGGCAATTCAGACCGGCGGTCCATCGGGTGGGTGTATGCCCGAGAAACTATTGGATCTGCCCATAGATTATGAGAGCTTGACTCAGGCTGGATCGATTATGGGATCCGGCGGAATGATAGTCATGGATGACCGCACCTGTATGGTGGATGTGGCTAAATACTTCCTTAATTTTCTGCAGGATGAATCATGTGGAAAATGCTTTACCTGCCGCAAAGGGATTCAGAGGATGTTGGAGATTGTGACCGATATTTCCCAGGGCAAGGGAAAAGAGGGGGATATAGAGCTTATAGAGGAGCTGGCTTATGTAGTTCAGGATACCACCCTTTGTGGATTGGGACAGACCGCACCTAATCCCCTGCTTAGTACTATTCAATATTTCAGAGATGAGTATGAGGCTCACATAAAATATAAAAGATGTCCAGCTGCTGTCTGCAATGAGATAATCTCGTCTCCCTGCAAACATACCTGCCCCATAGATACGGATGCTCCAGCCTATGTAGCTCTGATAGCCAAAGGTAAATACGATGATGCTTTAGATGTGGTCAGGGAGGAAAATCCACTGCCTGGCGTTTGCAGTCGGGTGTGTCATCATCCCTGCGAATCCAAATGTCGAGCAGGTGATATGGGGGAGCCCATTTCAATCAGAGCTTTGAAGCGATTTGTCGTGGATTACGGAATGCAGAATGGAACAAAACCTTTAGCTGAGTCTAAGGAGAAAAATCATCAGAAAGTGGCAATTGTGGGCTCTGGCCCGGCTGGGCTGACTGCCGGATGTTACCTGGCACAACAAGGTTATCAGGTTACTATCTTCGAATCCCTGCAGGTGATTGGCGGAATGCTGAAAGTAGCCATACCGGAGCACAGATTACCCAGAAAAGTCCTGGATTGGGATATCGAAAATATTAAAAGAGCTGGAGTAAATATAAAGGTCAACCAGACTTTGGGTAAGGATTTCTCCTTAGGCAATCTTTTCAAGCAGGGACATAAAGCTGTATTTCTGGCAGTTGGTGCTCACAAAAGCTTTAAACTGGGAATTCCGGGTGAGGACTCTGAGGGTATGTTAGATTCACTGGAATTTCTGAAAGCAGTAAATCTGGGAGAGGAAGTGAAAATAGGTAAGAGGGTGGGTATCATTGGTGGCGGCAATGCTGCTGTAGATGCGGCTCGTGTTGCTCGCCGACTGAAAGAGTGTGAAAGAGTCACCATTATCTATAGAAGAACAAAAAAGGAGATGCCCGCTTTTAAAGAGGAAATAGATAGCGCAATTGAGGAGGGAATTGACATTCAATTTTTGACAGCCCCAACTAAGGTCTTATCAGAGAATGGCAAAGTAAAGGGGGTTGAATGCATTCGAATGAAACTGGGAGAGGTCGATGCAAGTGGAAGAAGAAGGCCTGTTCCCATTGAGGGTTCTGAGTTTGTTGTTGATCTGGATACGTTGATTCCGGCGATTGGCGAATTTCCTGATATTTCCTTCATAAAAGAGGACAGCGGAATAGAGGTTTCAAAGAGAGGAACTCTGGTGGTTGATCCTGAAACTTCAGTTACTGCTCGAGAAGGCGTGTTCGCAGGCGGGGATAGCGTGACCGGTCCTTCAACTGTGGTTGAGGCTATTGCAGCTGGAAAGTTAACAGCTGAATTTATTGATAAATACCTTAAAGGCGAAACCCTGGAGAGGAAGTATGAGGTCACAAAACCTTCATTCTATGTTGAACCAATAGAATTGACCGAGGAGGAGATCGCTATAGCAGATAAAAGAGTGAAGATGCCTGGCCTTAAACCAAAAGAAAGAATTGAAAGTTCCAGGGAGGTAGAATTAGGTTTCAGCAAAGATATGGCTCAAAAAGAGGCAAGAAGATGTTTGAGATGCGACCTGGAAAAAACACTTGAGGAAGATAAAAAAGAAGAAAAACCATCAGTAAATGCTGCTCCGTAAAAAGAGGTAAAACAGATGATCACAATAACACTCAACGGATTAGATGTTCAGGTTGAGGAAGGCTGGACACTTCTGGAAGCTGCCAGATTCTACGGGATCAACATTCCTACTCTGTGCCACAATGACGGTCTTTCTCCGTACGGAGCCTGTCGTCTATGCGCGGTGGAGATAGGGGAAGGGGATAAGACCAAACTGGTATCCTCCTGCACCTATCCAGTGGAGGAAGGTCTTAAAGTAAGAACCCATTCCCAGAGGGTAATCAAAGCTAGAAAGATGGTGGTGGAGCTGCTTCTTTCCAGCTGCCCCAGCTCCAAAACCATTCAGGACCTGGCTTCCAGGATGGAGGTATCTAAGATAAGGTTCAGAGTGGAACATGAGGATTGCATATATTGTGGCCTGTGCGTGAGGATATGCGCTGAGCAGATGGATGCTCGGGCCATTGGATTTGTTAATCGCGGAAGGGATCGTAAAATAACTACTCCCTTTGATATCAAATCCGAGGTGTGTAGAACCTGTGGAGCCTGCATCTACATTTGTCCTGCCTGTCAACTCAGATGCCAGGGCCCTGAGGCACCTACTGATGTATGCGGCTCCTGCATGAATGTATCGCCAGTTTGTTTGGAGCAATACGATGATGCCATGTGCTTTTTGGATCCATGTTGCTGGTGCCTGAAGGAGAAGGAAAAGACTTCAAAGAAACCACAGAAAGTAAAAAAATGATTTTTATCAAGATAAATGAAAACACTATCTTAGAAAAAAAGGAGTAAAAGATGAGCTTAACCAGACTTAATGCCAGTGCTGCAACCTTATCTAAAAACAGGACTGAAGGTTCTGTCAGTTTATTCAGTGGGATGTGTGTTACCTGTGTGGATGGGTGTATAGGGATGTGTGAGATTGGGAAATCTGCATATAGAGGAAGTGAAGTTATATATCCCCAACCATTTGGCATTATAACCGCTGCCTCGGAGAAGACCTATCCTGTCGATCTTTCGCATTTCACCATTCTGGGAACTGCAGTTGGGGCTAAAGGGATTGAGGCGGATTCAGATAAGGCCATATTCCCCAATGTGAAATTAGAGACCAAGGTAGGTCAGAATGGTGGAGTGAAGGTTAGGCTACCCTTTATAATTCCCGGCTTAGGCTCAACTAATGTGGCCAAAAATAACTGGGAAGGATTGGCCATTGGTGCTGCCTTAGCCGGAATCCCCTTAACCATTGGAGAAAATGTTGTGGCCATGGATGTGGAATCCAAGATCGAAAATGGAAGGATAGTGAATGCCCCGGATTTGAACTGGAGAGTTAAATTGTATCAAGATTGGCAGCAGGATGGATATGGGGATATCATAGTACAGGCTAATGTGGAGGATACCAGGCTGAGGACTCAGGAATATGCCATATCTAAATTAGGTGTGCAGACTGTTGAGCTGAAATGGGGTCAAGGTGCTAAGGAC
>JBARPA010000230.1:0-3513 GCA_049642665.1 Candidatus Zixiibacteriota bacterium | reverse complement strand
GGATCATCCTAAAGAGATCATGATCGCTGTCTCGCCCGGAGGTGAGGTCTTCACCTGTGAAGAGATCATCAAACCTGAGAGCTGTTTTGATGAACAGGGAAATGATCAGCTGGACAGAATCAGTTCTGAGGATAAAAACTATTTTGAAAGCGATAGTCCTGGATACCTGTTTCTGGAATTGCCACCAATTAAATATGAGGGGATATCTGCACTTTTTTCAGGAGGACCACCTCCAATCAAAAAGGTAGGACATCCATCAATAACCTATAATTATTTAAAGGTTGAAATCTGGCGTGATAGTGAGTTCTGGGAAGAGATAGCAACCATCCCTCCCAGGGTGAATGTCGATCTCTCTATGACTAACCTGATTCCCTACATACTGTCTGAGGAGGAAGTGAAAATCAAGCTGAGCTGGAATGACAACTACAAAGCGGATCATATCGGATTCTACTTTTTGAAGTATAGAATTGAGGATATCAAAAAACTATGTCTCATTAAAGCTGGTCTTTCAGAATCCGGATCGGTTTTATCACAGCTTTCTAAAGAGGATGGAAACCGGGCTGTTCTTAATCCGGGTCAGAGGATTAACCTGACCTTTGCCTCAGAGCCAGAACCTGAGAATCTTAAAAGAGACTTTATTCTCGTTACCAAAGGGCATTATGTTACGGATAAGAATTTCGCCTCGCAGCATCCCTCGGATATCCCGGATGAACTGAAGGTCTCCCAAAATTACCCCAATCCATTTAATCCCACAACAGAGATTCGGTATGACCTGCCCCAAAATGCATGGGTCAAACTCACGGTCTACAATGTCCTTGGACAGAAAGTGAAGGTTTTGGTTAATCAGCATCAGGAAGCGGGTTACAAGATAATTCACTGGGACAGCAGAAACGAGAAGGGAGAGTACGTATCCACCGGCATCTACTTCTACACACTGCAGGTTGGCTCATACACAAAAACAAAAAAAATGCTGCTTTTACGATGATTTAAATCTTTAAACTAAGGAGAAGTAAAAATGCATAGAAAAAAACTTTTCATATCGACTTTGATTGCAATCCTGTGGATTGTCATTTTAACAGGTCTTGTCCGGGCAGATGAGGTAACCATCAAAATAACAAAAGCAGCCGTGGTGAAACCCGATACCCTGAGCTTTCCCAACAAGATTCTTTTGAAGTTCGATCTGCCTTCAGTTCTCGAGGGCAGCAGAATTGATTACGCTAAGTTGCGTTTCAAATCGGATTTTGACTCAACCTTGAAATATATGGGAATAATGGTTCATCCGGTGACTTCGGATTGGATCGCAAACAGTGTTCTTTCTGATCAGGATGTGACCTATAATAGAGCCAAGCTCTCGTTTATGTCTGTTAAACAGGAAACTCTTGAGGCTGATCTGGATATTACCAGGATGGTTAAGGCATGGGTTAAGGGTTCTCTGCCTAATAAAGGGATAATCCTAAGGTCTATGGATAAGCCAGATGAAGCTTTTAACATTACACCACTGGATCCTGATATGAAAGCAGAAGTTCAGATATTCTATACCCGACCGGAAGTGAAAAAGTAGCTGCTTTTCTGAGGTCTTTGATTTTTCTTCTTGATAAGCCTATATCAGAGCTGATCTGATATAGGTTTTGTTTTGTTTACCAGACACCGGTTTTAAAACATCAATTAAATTCCTACTCCGTTATATCCCTATGCCCCAGAGGGGGTAGTATGCCACCCCCCCGGTTCTACTTATTTCTTTAAAACACTAATCACAGCGATATACCGTTCAGGGACCTTTAGAAAACCATGATATTTACTCAGGTATAAGGGTTCCCTAATTCAAAATAACAGGGGCTGGGGGTTTACTACTCCCACCTTATTTTGGGGTATATAGGACAAGCGTAGAGAAATGTATCTTATTGTTTAATTTAAAGTTGCAAAGCAACCAGCAGAGTAGAAACACCTGGTATAGGTTCGTTCAAACTCACCAAAAAAGTTCTAAAATCGTCCACTACTCCCAGCTTATTTTTACCTGCTCAAGATTGTTGTGTGAGTCCCAGTTTTCTTTAACAAATATAAAGAATTGTTGAAATATTTTAATGCCTTATTGAAATGGGACATTAAATCTCTTGTATTTTGTTGAAAATTTTACTACTATTTATTAAATATGAAAGGGGGATTTTCAACGCAAGGAGGTTTAATTATGGGACATATGGTAGGAAAAGACATTTACCGCAAGCTAGGCAAAAAAACCGATAATCTGACTATGAGAGCTCCCTGGAATGAAACGTTTCATGCAATTTTGAAAGAACTTTACTCAACTCAGGAAGCTGATATTATTGTCAAAATGCCTTATGGCCTATCCAAGCTTGATCAGATTGAAAAGAGCACCAAATATGAAAGTTCTAAATTGAAGAAAATCCTGGCCAGCTTGTGCTCAAAGGGCTTGATCATGGACCTTTGTTTGGGTGGTGAATATTATTACATTCCCTCTCCCGTCATTATCGGGATATTCGAGTTTACTATGATGCGAACGGGAAATGATCTGGATACAAAAAAATGGGCTGAGCTTTTTCATGAATATTTGCAGGGGGATTATTCCTTCTGGGCAGCTAACTTCACTAAAGATAAGAAAATATCACCGATGAGGACACTTCCCCACGAAGAGGCGATGGACGAATCAGAATATGTTGAGGTTCTGGATTATGAAAAAGCCACTTCTATAGTTGAGGGTGCTAAGAAATTCTGCATTGGCATATGTTCCTGCCGTCACGAGAAATTCCATGTGGGAGAGAAAAATTGCGATGTACCTTTGGATACCTGCTCCTCTTTTGATGGTGCTGCAGATTACATGATCAGGAACAATTTAGGCAAAGAGGTCTCCAAAACCGAGATGCTGGAAAACCTGGATCGCTCCAGGGAGATGGGGCTGGCATTCTGTGCTGATAATGTGAAAAAAAACATAACTTTTATCTGCCACTGCTGTGGTTGCTGCTGCAATATGATGTTAAGCATAAATAAATTTGGCTACCCCAATACACTGGTCACCTCAAGTTTTATCGCTGAATTGGATCAATATCTGTGTGCGCAGTGCGGAACCTGTGTGGAATCCTGCCCCATCAATGCAATTGAGATGCTTTCCGAAGAGAATCCAAAAATAAATACATCCCTGTGCATTGGTTGCGGCGTGTGTGGATTAAAATGCCAGACTGGAGCCATCAAATTAGTAAAACGCAAGCAGAGGGTTCTTCACCCGGAGGATACCTTTGAGAGAGTGGTTCTGCAATGCCTGGAAAGAGGAACTCTTCAGAACCAGATGTTCAGCAATCCTCAGAGCATAACTCATAAATTTATGCGGGGCGTTGTCGGGGCATTCCTGAAACTGCCTCCGGTTAAAAAGAGCTTGATGAGCGACACCCTCAGGTCTTCATTTCTGGGGATGATGAAAAAGGGGGCCTAAAAATCAGTTCAAGAACAAGTTTTGTGCGCCCAGGATTTAGAACCAAGTATTTATCATTACAAACTTAGAGC
>JBARPA010000229.1:0-3942 GCA_049642665.1 Candidatus Zixiibacteriota bacterium | reverse complement strand
TCATCGGATCTGAAACCGTTTCTTTATCCTCCAGTTTTTGAGGGGAGAGCTCGGATTCGGTAATTGTAAATTTCTTTCTTTTCAGATAGTTGATGCTCAAGTTCACACAGATTCTGGAAATCCAGGGATAGAATTTGTATTCCTCTTTAAATGACCCGATGGAGGAAAAAGCTTTAACAAATGTATCCTGAGCGATGTCGTCTGCTGAGTCGTGATCTTTGGTCATTCTAAAAGCCAACCTGTAGATTTTTTTCTGATATCTTTTCACCAGCAGTTCGAAGGAGTATAAGTTCCCCTGTTTGGCCTTTCGGATAATTTCTTTCTCATCCTCTTCAAAATCCAGCTCTTTTTTGGGCTCGACCATCAACCCTTCCATCAATTAAGGATACAAACCAAAGCCCCGAATATTCCCGGAAATATTACAAATGGCACAGATTATAAACTAAAAGTTCTAAAATAAGGTCAGAGGGAAGAAAACTCGTCTTCAGATCCATATCTGCCTGGTAAAGAAGAAGAAAGCCGTTTTGCAGTTGTTCCCGATTGAAATTTTTGCTCTGTTCCTTGTTATCCTTTAAAAAATAATTGTGATTTCTGAGATAGGAGGTGAGCGGAATCTCTGATTTTTTATAGTCAAATTCTTTGATCTTTAAAAGCCTGATCAGATGCTCGGTAAGCCAATGGATTATGGTTCCCGTAGGATGGCTATAAAAGAAAAGGTTATTCAGTATTTCCAATGCCTGTTTTGTATTTTTATGACCCACTGAATTCAGGAGTTGAAAGATGTCGTTGGTTCCCGTGTATCCGGCAACTTGCTTCACATCCTCTGAGGTTATGGTGTTTTTATCCCCCACAAAAATTAACAATTTTTCGATCTCGTTAGCCAGATCCGGAAGGCTTTTGCCTGCCCAGCTCTGCAGGACCTGAATGGCTTCCTTTTTGATGCTTTTTCCGTATCCTTTCACCCGGTTTGTAATCCAGGACGGAATCTGGTTCTCATAAAGTTTGGGGAAATCCACCACGGTGATAGTCTTTTCCAAATCGAGAAAGAATTTTTTCCTTTTGTCTGAGCCAGCGGTGACCAGTATCAAACAGGACGATTCAGGAATTCCCTTTAGGTGGGGAATAAGAAGATTTTTATCCGATGGAGTAAGCTTGTCGATATCATAGACTATGATCAGTCTTTTCTCAGTGCCCAGGGGGAAGGTTGAGGTCTTATTTATTATCTCCACGGTGCTGGATCGGGAAGCATGTAAAATATCCAGATTGAAACTTTTATGTGAGGGTGGGATCAAGAGCTGGATTAACCTGTCCAGGGTCTCTCTTTTCTGAAACTCCTCCTCACCTGAGAAAAGATAGGCTCTGGAGATCTTCTTTTTCTCAGCTCTTTTCAAAAACTCCTGACAACTAATCTTCATCTCTTTGAAAAGGTATAAAAGGGTTTCCCATTGTCAATAGAAATAAAATTAACGGGGTATATGTAATTGCTCAATTCGTTGAGCAAAACTCATACGTAGAACCTGTTAGGGAAGCAAAGCAGGAGCGTTTTCTGATATTATTATATAAACCAGGACCCGACTTAAGTCAGATCCTGGTTTTGGCGGTGTTTCCTTAATCGGCTGCTTTCTATTTAATATGAATTTGATCCTGTGCCGGGTTGTCCGATTTGGGTATCCAGCACAGGGTGTAGGGGATTTTCTTTTTATATATCAAAGCCATGTCCCGGTAAGGCTTGAGCTCTCTGGTGCAGTTTAATTTCTGGTTAACCTGGTGAACTACCAGGTAGCTGTTCCCGAAGATATCCAGGTGTCTATTCTTAAAAAGGTGGGGATTCAGCTCTGCGAATTCAAGAAGGGCTAAAAGGCTGGCATACTCGCTCTCCCACTGATTGCCCGTGAATTTGGCCCTGAAGGTGATCCCTAAATCCGGAATGCAGAAGCTGACCACTCCATCTGAGTTCCTTTCTTTATCACCTGCTCTGGTCATTCCGAAAAAGTAACAGTCCATCTTAGCTCTCCTTTTCTTTTTCTGCTTATGAAAAATGCAAATGCTATGCCACTTATCTTTGTTGAAAAAATAAGAAAGCTAAGGGGCAGAAGATAAAACTTCTGCAAATCATGAAAATGTAACTTATTGGAGATTATTGAAATACAAACCTGGCGGGGAAAGCAGCGGTTGGGGAATTAATTTTGGTCTGGAATTAAATTAAAATCTCTGGAAAATTTTATGAAAGAGGATTCACACTTATTGCAACCAGCTACACCCTCTCCAGGGGATCAAAAAGCTTTTTGTATTCCTGGACGGTGTATCTGTCGGTCATGCCTGCGATATAATCACAGATCACCTGCATTTTATTAGCTTGTTTTATCCTGGCCCGGAAACGTGGTGGGAGTTGATCCGGATTCTCCAAATATGCCTGAAAAAGTCGAGTTATTATCCTTTTAGCCTTATCCCCCATTCGGACCATTCTGTAGTGGCGATACATCTTGTTAAACAGAAACATCTTGAGCTGGGTATTGAGTTTGCTGGTGGGGGAGGGGAAGGACACCATGCTCTCGCCAGCACTTCTCACATCCTCAACCGTCCGGATACCCTTCATTTTAATCCTGGTGGATGTAGCGGAAATAAGATCAGTCACCAATCTATTAATCATCATCCGGATACACTGGCTTTGACACTTATTCGGGCTGAGTTGAGGGTATCTTTTTAGAAGCTCATCTCTGCAATTTTTCCATAAACCTACCTCATCCAGTTCATCCTCTGATAACACACCCGATCTCAAACCATCATCCACATCATGGCAGTTAAATGCGATCTCATCTGCCAGACAGACCACCTGACACTCAAGAGTTGACTGTTTCTCAGGATCGAACTCATTGGGGATGGGTTTATCATAGACCGTGTGATGTTTGATTATAGATTCCCTCACCTCGTAGGTGAGATTCAATCCCGGAAACTCGGGATATTTCTCCTCCAGGAGATCGACCACTCTTAAAGTCTGGCGATTGTGCTCGAACCCGCCATGATCTTTCATAATTTCATTTAAAGTGTCCTCTCCTGAATGACCAAATGGGGTATGGCCCAAATCGTGAGCCAGAGCTACCGCCTCTGCTAAATCCTCGTTCAATCTCAGGGCTCGGGCCACGGACCGGGAGATCTGCGCCACCTCGATGGTATGGGTCAGTCTGGTTCGGTAATGATCCCCCTCGTGATTTACGAAAACCTGGGTTTTGTATTCCAGACGCCGGAAGGCGGTGGAGTGGATGATCCTGTCCCTGTCCCTTTGAAAATGAGTCCGGTAAGGATGAGGATTCTCCTGATATTTTCTCCCCCGGCTCTCCTTGCTCTTCATGGCACAGGACGCTAAATATTCTTCCTCTTCCTTTTCCATCTTTTCCCTTAAATTACCAAAACTTTCCATAAAACCGCCCGAATCCACTCCAATATTTATTCTATAATAAAAAGATAAAAAGACTCAGACAAGCGATTTTTTTATCCCTTGGTGAATTCGATTTGTTACATAAAATATTCCACAATAATACAATCGACCCACTCCCCGATAAGATTCATAGACAACTAAAGAATTCCAACTCGTTTTTGGTGAGAATTAACCCAGGTCGCTGGCGAATCAAAATCTCAACATTGTGAACTGAGTTAAAATTCTCAAAAGGATTAAGGATTTTTGGTGTCAAAAAAATTTGCTCTGATTGAAGATTTCTCTTGACAAGTTTTTAATAAAAAGCATTAATTATGCCGCCAAAATTTGGCGGTATTTAGACTTTTAAACCGAGGTGCACCGAAATGGTACTTCCTTGCTTTATAACAATTTTGATCACCTCAGGAGGTGAGGGAAATGAGGTGTAATTGTTGTGGAGAAAAAATAGAAGATGAACCCATATGGAGAAAAGGCAAAACGTATTGTTCAGAAGAGTGTGCGGATACAGA
>JBARPA010000228.1:0-8401 GCA_049642665.1 Candidatus Zixiibacteriota bacterium | reverse complement strand
CATCCAGGTTCCATTTGTCCGGCTGGGGCTCGATTCGGCTCCATTCCACGGAAAATCGGTAGGTATTGACTCCCAGCTCTTTTAATAAAGAGAAGTCCTCTTTGTATCTTCTCCAGTGATCAGTTGCCCTGCCACAGGGGGCGAGCTTTTTTCTCCTTTTGATTTTAGCCTTGCTTTCCCATTCGGTCCAGTCGTTGTAATTATCCCCTTCGATCTGATAGGCAGAAGTGGCAACGCCGAACAGGAAGTCTTTTGAAAAGCCTTTGAGCATAATAATTTTTAGATTTAAAATACCAGCGGAGATGAATAAAGCAAGAAGAATTTATCTGCTGAAGCTATTTGAACGGTCGTTTGGTTTTTTCTTTTTGATTGCTATACGAACACAAATGGCGATACCACCGTACAGGATCAATGCTGTAATAATCATCATTAAAATAGCTGAAAAAGGCATTATTTCTCTTTCCTTTTAATAAACATTAAAATTAGTCCCAGTATGGGCAAAAGGATTATAAACAACCATCCTCCCAAGAATTCTGCTAATCGGGGGAATCCACCATAGGAGGATTGTATTCTATCCAGAACCTCCATTAAAACCAGGAAGAACAATACAACGGGCACGACGATTCTTATTAAGAAATCCCACCACTTGCCAATGGAGAATTCGGATAAGGAATTAACATATTCCCTTATCTTACCCGATCCATAAATCCAGCCGATGAGGATGCATTCACCCATACATATTATGGAAATGCCGAATTTGGTCATAAAGTTGTCCACGATATCCAGCCATAGATATCCTGCGCCGAAGGTCAAAGGGAGGCCTAAGAGAAGTGCAATAGTTCCGACTGAGAGATTGGTGGTTCTGTGGGATAGTTTCCATTTATCCCTGACCCCGGCAGCAACAGCTTCCAATAAAGAGAAAGCTGAATCAACTGCTAAAGTCAAAAGCATAATGAAAAATAAAACTCCGAATAAAGGCTGCCAGAAGGGCAGATTACTTATAATGTGAGGGTAAGTAACGAATGTTAATCCTGGTCCCACAGCCACCACATCTGCTACCGATTTTCCCATCAGGTTAGCATAGTAACCTAACGCGCCGAAGATAGCGAATCCACCTAAAAAGGAGGTTCCGCAGTTTGCCATGCTGATGATGAAGGCATTGTTCACCAGATCCGATTTTTTGGGGAGAAAACTGGAGTAAGCTATCATTATCCCAAAGCCGACTGACAGGGAGAAAAAGACCTGGGTATAAGCTGCTAACCACACTCCCGGTTTAAGCAGCTTGGCGAATTCCGGTTTTAAATAGAAGATAAGTCCGTCAACTGCTCCGGGCAGGGTAACTCCTCTTATTACGAAAACGATCAAAAGAAACCAGGGGATCAGAACCGTACCATAGACCACTTTGCTAACCGTCTTTGCGCCCTTCCACACGGAGAGGACTATAAAAATCCAACTCAAAACCAATCCCAGGAATATAAATCCCTTGATTCCTCCCATTGTAAGTGGACCTTTGGTTAAGCCGACTGTCGTGTTAAAAAATTCAGCCGTGTTTTCACCCCAGGCCTCGGTAACGGAAAAATAGGCATAATTGAAGCAGTAGCTCATTATCACCGCATAGTAACAGACGATGAAAAAACCGACCAGGATTGCCATCCATCCGAACCATTCAAACTTTTTGTTTATCTTGTGGAAAGCTTCTGAGGCAGAACCCTGGGTTTTGTGACCCAATCCGAATTCCAGGATCATAAGCGGTATTCCTGCCGTGAATAGTGCCACAAGCCAGGCGACTAAAAAGGCACCCCCACCATTGGCATAACAGATGTAGGGGAATCTCCAGATGTTGCCCAGACCAATAGCTGAGCCAATAGCAGCTAAAACAAATGCAGTTCTTGAACTCCAGCGATCCCGTTGTTCCATTAAGACCTCCTGTGAGTTAAGAAACCATATTTAAATTCTGTCAAACCACTACCTATACTATCCAGGTGTTAATCAAAGAAGCAAGTTTAAAATTTTGATCAATATATTCTAAAAAATTTTAAATGCAAGAAAAAAATAGTGGGATAAATTCCCACCCCTTTTGGGAAAATTGGCTTGACAAATCTGATATTTTTTATATGAATGAGCCTGAATGGAGATAATTACTTCTACATTAGAACTAATTCAATCTTACATCGGGGGGCTTCCCTTGGTTGTTGTTCTTTTAGCAACTGGAATATTTCTCACCATAAGATATAGATTCATCCAGATCAGAAGGTTCGGGCACGGAATGGGATTAATCTCTGGCAGATACGATGATCCCAAGGATGCTGGCGATATCACCCATTTCCAGGCTCTTTCTGCTGCCTTATCCGCCACCATAGGAACGGGTAATATCGCAGGAGTGGCCACGGCCATTGCCGCCGGAGGACCAGGCGCTATTTTCTGGTACTGGGTTACCGGTGTTCTGGGTATGGTTAACAAGTTTGCCTCTGCAATGCTGGGCTTGAATTACAGGATTTTGCATAAGGATGGTTCTGCGTCCGGGGGGCCTATGTACTATCTGGAAAAGGGACTGGGTTTAAAATGGCTGGGATTTCTGTTTGCCCTTTTTGGTGCAATTGCATCTTTTGGCATCGGGGATATGGTTCAGGCAAATTCTGTGGCCAAGCCTTTGGACGAGAATTTAGGAATTCCCACCTACGTTACTGGCGGAGTAATTGCCTTTTTGGTGGCTCTGGTGATCATTGGAGGGATCAGAAGGATTGGCAAGGTTGCTTCCAGAATTGTTCCCTTTATGTGCGTGCTTTACATAGGGGGCGCTATGATTATACTTATAGCCAACATCGACAAGATCCCTCAGGCTTTCGGATTAATTTTCAAACACGTTTTTACTCCGACCGCTGCTGCAGGGGGATTTGTTGGTGCTACGGTGACTCAGACCATGCGCTTCGGGGTTGTACGGGGTCTTTTCTCCAACGAGGCTGGCCTGGGGTCTGCTTCCATTGCTCACTCCGCTGCTAAGACCAAAGAGCCGGTGAGGGAGGGGCTGGTAGCCATGCTGGGGCCTTTTTTTGATACGCTGATCATCTGCACCATGACCGCGCTGGTTATTATTATTACAGGTTCCTGGACCTCCGGTCTGACCAGCTCACCTTTGAGCTCTTATGCCTTTGACATAGGTTTACCCGGTATCGGAAAATGGATAGTTACCTTCGGTTTAGTCTTTTTTGCGTTTTCTACCATGATCAGCTGGTCATATTATGGCGACAGATGCACCGAATACATCCTGGGCTCAAAAGCAGTGATGCCCTATCGCTGGATCTTCATCTTTTGTATCCCGGTTGGCGCTATCGTAAAGATAGATCTTGTCTGGCGGTTGACTGATATCACCAACGGATTAATGGCTTTTCCCAACCTGATCGGAATTGTGGGATTAAGCGGGATAGGGGTCAAATTGATAAAAGATTACTTCTCAAGGGAGCATAGACCTTTACGTTAAATCACACACGTTTTACCATAGAAGTTCTTTTGAAAATCTCAACAATTATTTTAAGGAATGTAAGTTTTTCAGGATATAAAGTTTTCTTTGAACTTCAGGAGAAGAAGAATTATGAATAGAAAGGTTAAAGTAGCAGCTGCTCAGCTGGAGATGCTATCCGGGGATTATCAAGGAAATCTGAAAAGAACCGAGCAGATGCTAAAGGAAGCTGCTTCGCAAGGTGTGGATATAATAGGCCTACCTGAGTTTTTCTCAACAAATGTACCTATACCTATCGAAAAAAATGAGGAAATACCAGGTCCCACCACTGATTTTCTCTGTGAAAAAGCAAAAGAATACAAGATCAATATAATTGGAGGGACCATAAGGGAAAAAAGAGGCGATTTGATCTATAATACCTGTTGCTTCATTAACAGGCAGGGGGAAATACTGGGTAAATATTCCAAAATACATCTCTGGATTCCGGAGCAGTCCTATGTTACTCCGGGCAAAGATTGGGTGGTGGTGGATTCAGACGTGGGTAAGGTGGGATTAATGATCTGCTGGGACTCCTGGTATCCCGAAGCCTGCAGGATTCTGGCTTTAAAAGGAGCTGAGATCGTTTTCTGTCCCACCTGGGTTGAAGACTGGGGAGGAGAATCCGGCGTCCCTGAGGACAGGAGGAATTTGGGTAAGGTCAGGTCAGGCGAGAATCAGATATTTTTTGTAGATATTGTAAGCTGTGGAACCGTCGAATCACCCGAAGCTGGAAAGATGAAACTGGCCGCCCATTCCAGGATATTCGGGCCAGGGGAGAGGATGATGGCCCAGGTCTACGCTGAGGCCGGGTATGAACCTGAATTGATATTAGCAGAAGTGGATCTGGATCTGATAAAAAGAAAAAGAGAGGAGTTCAAAATCTTTGAGACCAGACACCCCGAAGTTTATAAAGATATAAGCTCAGAAAAAGAATAAATTGGGAGGAGTAGATGAACACTGCCACCATAATAATGGGAATATTAGCTTTAGCCACTTTGATAGTTGCTTATTTTGTGGGAGAACATCTCCCCTTAACTGGACTTAGATCAGGGGGGAAGATGTTTCTGGGCATTCTCCCGCTTCTGGTGTTCGCTTTCATTATCGCCGGGATGATTCAGGTTTTAGTTCCCAGGGAATTTATAATAAAATATTTGGGAGCAGAATCTGGATTCAAAGGCATTATGATCGGCTGCGTAGCCGGAGCACTGACCCCGGGCGGTCCGTTTATTTCCTTTCCCATAGTGGCTTCCATCTGGAAAGCAGGTGCGGGGATCGGGACAGTGGTAGCCTTTGTTACTGCCTGGTCTTTATGGGCAGTGGCAAGATTACCCTATGAGATAAGCTTGATCAGCCCCAAGTTCGCATTGATCAGATTTGCATCCACTCTGGTTTTTCCACCCTTAGCCGGCATAATAGCCCAGACCTTTTTCTCGAAATTATAATGAAATCGTAGTTGCTCGATTCATCGAGCTTTTGTTGGTTGAGGAATTGTCATCAAAATCCCGCATAAACGGGTGAATTCCTAAACCCAAATGAATGGTGGTGGGAATCCAATTCCATCACCAACAATGAATTCCCCGAAAAATGTAGGGGCGATGCTCTGCCATCGCCCTCAATGATTCCAACCGGTAGCCCCACCTTACCCCCAAGGTGATTTTACAATGTAGCGGAAAGCTTTAGCTTTCCATTCTTCCCTTCCCCCATTCCCTTC
Organism: Candidatus Zixiibacteriota bacterium; assembly: GCA_049642665.1. Lineage (GTDB taxonomy): Bacteria > Zixibacteria > MSB-5A5 > MSB-5A5 > SM23-73-2 > CAYURP01. The sequence goes on along the minus strand of JBARPA010000228.1, from coordinate 3,194 downwards.
TTCAATGGAGGTCTAAAGACCTCCGCTACATTTTCCCGTCCTTTTTTCCCCAACACAGGTTGAGACAACCTGTGATACCGTGTCTAAAAGGAGTGCAAAAACTTGTTTTTGCAACAATAAATTGTTGCACTCCAAAATCCCAGTTGGTTGGGCAATTGGATTTGCCCAACCTGAAAAACATGGTGGCGGAAATCTAATTCCGCCACCAACGAAAGGCAGTCCTAACAACCAATAACCAACCACCAGAAACCACTCGGGCCGACGCAGAGGCTGGCCCCTACGCTGTTATATCGCCATCGGGTAGGACAAGGTCTCCTGACCTTTTGGGCATCACGATCTTAGAAATGTACAAAAAGAAAGGGCCAGGTTAAAAAACCCGACCCAAATCTTTAATACCAGAGATTCATAAAATATCAATCTCTGTTCTAGCAAGAATTTACTTTGTCCTTCATCTATACTTTGGCGACATTAACTGCCTGTCGTCCTTTGTCCGTTTCCTGAACATCAAAAGTGACTTCATCGCCCTCGTGGAGAGCTTTGTAACCTTCTGACTGAATTGCTGAAAAATGAACAAATACATCCTTGCTGCCATCATCCGGTGTAATGAAACCGTAACCTTTGGAATCATTAAACCACTTTACCTTGCCTTGCACTTACTTAATCACCACCTTTCGTCTAAAATAAAAAAACCACCAAAGCTGCAAATATAAGCCTTCATGGTTGAAAAAATCAATCCTAATGAAAACTTACTATAATTTCCTTCCACAAATATAATAATCTCTCTACATCAATTTGTCAAGTAAAATCTTGTTTTTTTTCAGGTCGGTAAAATTGGATAAATCTTTAGCCCTATACACAACTTAAATTTTAGATATAGGCTCGTTATGGGGAAAACAGGTAGTGGTTTTTAATCCAGAATTTTGAAAATATCAAGAAAATATCCGTGATCCGGTTGACTAAGCTCTTATGGAATTTTATTTTCCTAACTTCTGCTCGAGTTTCTCTACTGCTTTGGCTAAGTCTTCCATTCGCTTGGACAATTCCTCGAAATCCTTCTTCTCGACTCCTTTGATCTTTTTAGTGACTTTCTGCACCCGCTCGTCGATTTTCTCTTTCAGTTTCTTCATTCTCTGATCATGCCCCTTCAGAAGCTCCTTTACTGCCTTGGCTTCCTCTCCTTTGGACAGCTCTCCTCTCTGGACTAGATCGTCCACAATTTTTTCCGCCTTTTCCTTGGTAAGATCGAAAAGGCCTAACCCGGCTAAAAGCGCTTTTTTGAAAACGTCCACTGTAGCTTCACCTCCTGTTAAAATTAGTTCTTTTACTATCTTGGCTGAATTCTTCCATTCCTTCATCTCCTGGGATAAGACCTGACCTAATGTGGAGAAGGTGAGGTCCTTTTCAGTGGCATTATCAATTACCTTGAACTCCACATCCTTTTTCACCAGCTCAACGATATGCTCAAGCTTTATGGTCTTTTTTTCTTGGGTGTCGTATAGTCTTCTGTTTTTGTATCTTTTAATTATTCGCATATTTCATATCTCTTTAAGAACAGACTGGATTATCTGTCCTTATCTATATTATCGACCATTCTTTATTAAAATATAGTGCGGTGCACAATATTTGTCAAGAGATTTTTTTAAAATTTTAGAAATTAAAAAGAGGGGGTTTTAAAGAACTATATCAACATTTGTACCGCAGGAGGAGCATTTTCGATCCTTTATCCCCGCAATGTTGGTGTGATATCCTTCCCGGGATATTAAGACATTAGAACAGGAAAGACAGTATGTGTTTGAGGTTCCCTGGATATATGCGTTTCCCACATAAACATGCTTCAGCTCACTTTTTGCCAAATCATATGCTTTTTTGAGTGTGGATATTGGAGTAGGGGGAAGGTCGGTTTTATATGATGGGAAATACCTGGAGAAATGAAGGGGTATACGGTCGTCTAATCCTGCAACCCAATGGATGAGTTTCTGGAGCTGCTCTTCAGAATCGTTCAGGGTGGGCATAATTAGATTGGTGATCTCCATGTGGTTTCCATTTTTAACTGCCAGCTCCACTGTTTTTATAACAGGTTCAACTTTGCCCTTGCAGACTTTTCTGTAGAAGTCATCCTCCATTGATTTAACATCCACATTCAAAGCATCGATTAAAGGCAAAAGCTGGATTAAAGGTTTTTCACAGATGTAGCCATTGGTGACCAGTACGTTTTTCAGGTTCTTTTCCTGTGCTATTTTGGCTGTATCATGGATGTATTCATACCAGATTAACGGCTCGGTATAGGTGTAGGCTATGCCCACTGAGTTGTATTTCAAAGCCAGGTCCGCCATATTTTCAGGGGAGATGAATTCCGTGAGCGATTTCATCTGGGAGATGCTCCAGTTCTGGCAGTTTTCGCATTTGAGATTGCATCCGTTGGGGCCGGTGGACAAAATTATGCTGCCCGGGTGGAAATGATAGAGGGGCTTTTTTTCGATGGGATCAATGGCAACGGAGACTGCATTACCATAGTTTATGGCGTATAGAACTCCATCATTATTCTGCCGTCCCATACAAACGCCGATTTTACCCTCAGCGATTACACATCCCACAGGACAAAGTTCACACTTTATTTTACCGTCATCTCTTTTTTCCCAGAACAGAGCTTTTTTCAGCATAGTTTTTCTTTTCAGTTTATCTTTTGGATTCAAGTTTTAAAAGTTTTCTTTTTATGTGTAGACCTCCAGCGAAGCCGCCTAATCCCCCGTCCTCTCTTAATACCCGGTGGCAGGGGATAAGGATGGACAGGGGATTTGAGCCGCATGCCTGTCCCACTGCCCTTGCCTTTCTGGGATCACCTGCTTTTTGAGCCAGCCATTTATACGATCTGGTCTGGCCATAGGGAATTTTTCGCATTTTATTCCAGACTTTTCTCTGAAACGTTGTGCCCCAGAAAATATCAAAAGGAAAGGAAAAGTTCATTTCCTCTCCGGAGAAATATCTTTTTAAAACCTTTTTCAAGGGGAAAAACTCAACATCGTTTTTGTGAAGTTCTATTTTGTTATCCTCCCTTAGATCCTTTAAATGTCTTTCCCATTCCTTTTGATTAAAAGAAAGAAAACTGATACCTTTGGCTGTTTTAGCTGCATAAAGCTTGCCTACAGGGGAATTGATCATTGTGTAGTACATTTTCATTTCTACCTCCAATATCC
>JBARPA010000227.1:0-2617 GCA_049642665.1 Candidatus Zixiibacteriota bacterium | reverse complement strand
CAAGGTGGGCTTTCAGATATTTCTTTTTAAATACTACTTTTTAACTATTTAACGGCTTCCTCAAATCGTCCGCCTAAATGCTTTGCCAGGAACTTCTCTGCAGCAGCATAGAATTTCAAACGGTTTTCCGGCTTGGCAAAGCCATGTCCCTCGTCGGGAAAGAGTAAATATTCGTAATCCAGTCCCTTTTCCTTTAATGCTTCCACGATCTGCTCGGACTCTGCCTGGGGTACACGCGGATCATTGGCACCCTGTGCTATGAGCATGGGAATCTTTATCTGATCAACTTTGTAAAGCGGGGAACGGGATTTAAGGAAATCCTCCTCGGTCTCCGGGTTGCCGATTCTTTTATACAGGATTGCTCTGAAAGCAGCCCAGTAGGGAGGAACTGAGGTGATCCAGGTTACCAGGTTGGCGGGACCCACGATATCAACTGCACAGCAGAAGAGGTCAGGGGTAAACGTAGCTCCGACCAAAGCGGCATAGCCTCCATAAGAACCTCCATAAATGGCGATTTTGTCCGGATCGGCGATGCCCTGATCCACAGCCCATTTGACCCCGTCTACCAGATCGTTATGCATTTTGCCGCCCCATTCCTTGTCTGAAGCATTCACAAAATCCTTGCCATATCCGGTTGATCCTCTGAAATTGACCTGCAAGCAGGCATAACCACGGTTGGCAAGCCATTGGGCTTCGGAATGGTAACCCCAGGTATCACGGTACCAGGGACCTCCGTGCACGTTCAAGACGGTGGGTAGGTTGGTTTTAGCTTTTCCCGGAGGATAGGTAATGTAACCGTGAATGGTCAGTCCGTCCCGGGAGGTGAAAGATATGGGTTCCATACGGGCCAGGGTATGCTTCTGCAAAATCGGTCGATGTACAAAGAGGAAGGTTCCTTTTTTATGTTCTCGATCATAGGCATAATAGGGAATGGGTCCATCATCCTTGGAAAAGCCCACCAGCCAGGTGTGGTCTGCATCATCCCGATCGTAAACTGAGAAGTCTCCATTATCCAGCTTTGATACAGCGTCAAAATCAGCTTTGATCGACTCATCCAGAACTTTCCATTCCTGTCGGGCTTTGGTAAAACTGACAGCCTGAGGTTCATAGGTGTCCGGGTGAATCATAACGTCGCTGACGTCGTATTGCGGGTCCTCGGCAATGATCTCGATTGCTTCCACGTCACCGATATCCAACTTTACCAGGCGGCTGGTATTGGCATCCCGGGAATCTATGCAGTAAAGGGATTTTCCGTCTTTGGTAAAGGTCATGGGTCCGCTGTTCAAGGCATCCTCTGAGCCCCAGGTCAGCAATTTTTTCCAGGAAGCCTCCTCGTTTTCCCGATACAGAAGGTCAAATCCGCCTTCTGGTGTGGAAGCCATGGCACTGCGAATCTTGAAATTGGCATCAGCCAGCCAGCTGATGATGTTGCCCGGGTTCCTGGCGACCAGATTAAGCTCAGCAGTGGTTAAGTCCAGATGATACACGTCGTGAAGCTGGGGATTCTCCTTGTTCATTGCAATTAAAAGCTCGTTAGGGAAATTTTTATCACGCGCAACAATCTGAGTCTGCATGTTATCATAGGGGGTTAAATCCCTGATTTCGTCGGACTCCAGATTTACCCCGTAAAGACGCCAGTTTTCATTTCCACCCACATCCTGAAGATACATAACGTGTTTGTTGTCTGCTGCCCAGAAATAGCGACGTATCCCCCGGTTGGTATCCTTGGTAACAGGTTTGTCATCCTGTGTACCGATGGTTTTCACCCAGACATTTAAAACATTGTCAACCGGCGCAAGATAAGCCATCATCTTGCCATCAGGGGAGATTCTGGGACTGGCTTTTTCCGGGTTCCCGAAGATGACCTCCCTGGGAATGAGCTCCGGCTCGGAAACTCCACAGGAGTTAAGAATTACTGCTATTCCGCCGCAGAGAATTAAAAGGGCTAAAACCCAGGTTAAAGCTGAACGCTTCATGGTTGTAACTCCTTTTGGTTTAAATGGTTAACCTTTTTCGTTTGCTTGATTGCATAAAGTTATGTTCTAAAGTCTTCTATTTAATCTATTCCAATCTCAATGTCAAGTAAAAAGTGAAATATTCACCTGGAGGTTGATTTTTCTTAAGATATTGATAATATTTCCATTTGACATAAGGTATTGCTGAAAACTATAATAGAAGACTATGGAAAGACAAAAGCAAGCTTACACCTATGCTATTATCACAATTTTGTTCTGGTCGACTATGGCCTCTGCTTTCAAGGTCTCGTTAAGATATGTGGACTTCCTGCAACTTTTGTTCTATTCCTCTTTTGTCTCAATATTGGTCCTTTTTTTTATTTTGCTGATCCAGAATAAATTCCATCTCCTTAAAAGTTACACAGGAAAAGATTATCTACATTCTGCCCTTTTGGGTTTTTTGAATCCATTTATCTATTATGTTGTTTTATTCAAAGCCTACTCTCTGCTTCGGGCGCAGGAAGCGCAGCCCCTGAACTATACCTGGCAGATAATGCTGGTGCTTTTGTCCATTCCCCTGCTGAAACAAAAGATCAAACCCTTAGGCATCCTGGCGATTTTTATCAGCTTTTTCGGGGTTTTCGTTATATCCACCCAGGGGG
>JBARPA010000226.1:0-2714 GCA_049642665.1 Candidatus Zixiibacteriota bacterium | reverse complement strand
TCAGCACTTGTTCCTGATATACAATTACCCCGTAGGTCTCCTTCAAAACCGGTTCCAGAAGCGGGTGTTCATATTCGATCTTTTTTTCTCCATGTTTTCTCTGAATATATTCATCGATCATAAAGCTATCCAGTGGACCGGGCCGGTATAATGCGTTCATGGCGGTTAGATCATCCAGAATTTCCGGTTTGAGTTTTTTCAGATAATCCCTCATCCCGGATGATTCAAACTGGAAGATCCCCACCGTCTCGCCATTGGAGAATAAGTCAAATACCTTTTTGTCATCCAGGGGGATTTTGTCCAAATCTATGTTAACATTTCTATCCTCCCTTAATACTCTCAGGGTATCATCGATCACCGTAAGAGTTCTCAGTCCCAGAAAATCCATCTTCAGAAGTCCTATATCCTCGATCCCTTTCATATCATACTGGGTTGTGATCTCATCTTTGGCTGACATATACAGGGGAACATACTCAGTTAAGTTAGTGGGAGCGATTACCACCCCTGCAGCATGAGTGGAGGCGTGTCGGGTAAGCCCCTCCAGAGTCTGAGAAAGCGAAATGAGCCTTTTGATCTGGGGATCCGATTCGGATAGTCCGGCTAAATCCGGTTGCATGTCCAGAGCTTTTTTTAGAGTCATATCCGGCTCAAAGGGAATCATCTTGGCGATTCGATCCACCTCCGAATAGGGCATTCCCAAAACCCTCCCCACATCCCGGATAACCCCTCTGGCTGCCATGGTGCCGAAGGTGATGATCTGAGTGACATTCTCCTTTCCGTATTTGTTGATCACATAGTCTATTATCCTGTCCCTGCCCCTGTCTGAGAAATCGATATCGATATCGGGCAGGCTTATCCTTTCCGGGTTCAAGAATCTTTCGAACAAAAGCCCGTATTTTATGGGATCGATATTGGTTATCCCTAAAGCATAGGAGACCAGACTGGAGGCAGCCGAACCTCTACCCGGTCCCACCGGAATACCTTTACTTCTGGCATAATCCATGAAATCTTTGACAATAAGAAAATATCCGGCATATCCCATCTGATTAATTATCTTTAACTCGTATTCCAGTCTTTCCTCTAGCCCCGGGGTAACCTTGGAATATCTCTGGGCCAAACCTTTTCTGGCAAGATATTCCAGATAGGATTCCAGATCCTCATACCCTGGAGGGAGGGGAAAATGTGGCAGGTGAAATTTGCCAAACTCCAGCTGCAGATTACATTCCTCTGCGATTTTTATGCTGTTCTCAATGGCTGATGGAATTTCCTCAAAGAGCTTTTTCATCTCCTCCGGGGACTTGAAATAAAGCTGGTCAGTTGAAAATTTCATTCTGTCGGTTTCCGCAATGGTTTTCCCGGTCTGAATGCAAAGCAGAGCATCATGAGCCTCCCAATCCTCCTTCCTCAGGTAATGGCAATCGTTAGTTGCAACTACCGGTATTCCCGTTTCCTGGGCCAATTGCCACAAAAGCTCCCTGGCTTTTTTCTCATCCTCTGTTCCGTGATTTTGCAGCTCCAGATAAAAATTCCCCTGGCCCAGAATAGCGACATACTCCTCCGCCACCTTTTTTGCCTTTTTGTAATTACCCTTCATTAAAAGGTAAGGGACTTCGCCCTTCAAACAACTGGAAAGGCCAATTAAGCCCTGATGGTTTTTACTCAAGATGTCCTTATCTATTCTGGGACGGTGATAGAATCCCTCCAGATATCCGGAGGTGGAGAGTTTGATCAGATTTTTGTACCCATCCAGATTTTTCACCAGAAGGATCAGGTGAAATCCTGTATCCGGAAGGCCCGGGATGGGCTCCTTCTTTAACCTGGATGCAGCAGCCACGTATACCTCAGAGCCAATAATGGGTTTAATTCCTGAGGCGATAGCCTTCTTGTAAAAATCGATTGCCCCGAACATATTCCCGTGGTCGGTGATGGCCAAAGCGGGCATCCTGTATTCTTTAGCCTTAGTCAGGAGATCATCTATTTTTAGGGCTCCGTCCAGAAGGCTGTACTGGGTATGATTATGAAGGTGAATGAAATCAGCTCGCTTCATTTTCTTTTCAATCCGATAAAAAGCTTTTAGTATTTTCTAAGATAATATAATAATTAAATCTTAAGATCCGATAAAATTATTCAGATGTTAAATTTCCCAGATCCTGTAAGAACTTATCCCGGCATCTGACACAAGATAAAAGCTCGCGTTTCAAATATATCTGTTCTTCTATCTCCTTTTCCGTCATATTTTTAGTGTTCTCGATGGTTAACTCTACTTTTCTCTGCAGGTAATCCTCCGGTTTTTTCGACCAGTCCTCCAGATATCCATTGAAATCTGAAATCACTTCAATTTTAATACGGTATCTTGTTCCACCTTTCTTAAACCCTTTGCCACAGAAATCACAGCGGAGCTTTTTATCTTTTTTCTCCTTTTTCATTGGACATCCGTCCGCGGACCGCAGCGGACTGCGGACAACCGACTGTTAGCTTACTCAGGGATATTTCCTCATTATCCTGAAAAGAAGAATTCCGACCACAAATCCACCGATATGGGCAAACCAGGCTACTCCACCCCCCTGAGCTCCTATGGTGGGCAGCCCATATAATAGCTGCAATATAAACCAGAAGCCTAAAACGAAAATAGCCGGAATCCTGACCGCCCGAATAAAAAACCCAAAGAATATAAGAGTCCAAATCCTGGATTGAGGGAATCTGATCATATAAGC
>JBARPA010000225.1:0-2192 GCA_049642665.1 Candidatus Zixiibacteriota bacterium | reverse complement strand
GGCACAGACCCACACTGGATTCCATTTATGTTAAAGGTGAACTCAGCCAGGAATACAGGATACCCAAGCTACTGCAGGATCTCTCAGATTTGGGTAATTTGAGGAATATCAGGTTTACGGCCAAAAGGTTCGAAATCTTCGAAGACAGCGCTGCGGTTACCTGTACTTTATTAGCCGAGGATGCCCAAGCCCCAGAGGAAAAAACGATTAAAAAGCCCTTTGAAATTAGTCTTGTGAAGAAAAAAAAGGAATGGAAAATCGTGGGACATAAGCTGAAATGACCGGGTAGGAGAGAGTAAAATCTAATCAGAAGAGGAGGAGCAACGAGAAAGTTTTTAGCCTGCGTATAATTGTAAATAAAGGGTAATAAGCTATGGTATTGAGAATAACAGATGACTGCATGGCCTGCGGGCTATGCGTTCCCGAATGTCCCAATGACGCTATTTACGAGAAGGAGATATTCGTTATCGACAAGAGGAAATGCGATGAATGTGAGGACGAGAAGGAAGGTCCCAAATGTGCGACTATATGTCCGGTGGACTGCATTGTTAAACCTTGATAAAATTGTAATCTTTTATGGATTAGTCCAAAATCAAAACTTGAGGAGAAAGGTATGTATACAAGATATATTATAATTGCAGTGATTGCTGCACTTTTGATCATCTTCATTTTGCAGAACTCCGGAGTGACTGATATCAGGTTTCTATTCTGGTCTATTACCATGTCCAAGCTGCTTTTGGCAATAATCTGCTTTCTTCTTGGTTTTGTTTTCGCATCTTATTTCTGGCTCAGGGCTGCAAAAAGAGAGCAGGAAGAAAAGGAGTTGTGAGATTTGGGAAAGTTTAGATTCTTAGAGGACGTGGCTATTGCCGATGTGGCCTTTCTGGCTGAGGGCAAAACCTTAGAGGAGCTTTTTGCCACCTGTGCCCGAGCTACCTTTGAGGTTATGGCTAACACTAAAAAGGTGGAGCCAAAAGAGGTTTTAAAAATCGAGCTTAAGCATAATGAACTGGATAAGCTTTTGTTCGACTGGCTGGCCGAGCTGATCTATCTTAAGGATGCTAAGGAGATGTTCTTTGGCAAATTCGATTTGAAAATAGAGAAGAAGAACAAGTATATATTGAGTGGACAGGTTTTTGGCGAAAAGATCGATTACAAAAAACATAAAGTTAAAGTGGACGTTAAAGCAGTCACCTTGCACCTCTTTGAGGTGAAGAAGCTAAGAAATAATTGGAGGGCTAAAGTCGTTTTAGATATATGAGGTGATAATATGCAGATGAAAAAAATCCAGGAAGGAGTTTGGGAGATACCCAAAACCGAAAAGCAGGGGATGAGGGTTCCAGCCAGGATAATAGCCTCGCAGCAGCTGGTAAACGAGATGGACCAGGGCGTCTTTGACCAGATTACCAACGTGGCCTGCCTGCCCGGAATACAGATGCACGCCCTGTGCATGCCTGACGGTCACTGGGGATACGGTTTTCCAATTGGGGGAGTAGCTGTATTTGATTTAGATGAAGGGATAATATCTCCGGGTGGAATTGGGTTCGACATCAACTGCGGGGTGAGAATGATGAAGACCGATCTGACCTATGATGAGGTCAAACCTAAGATGAAAGAGCTGATGGACGCTCTTTTCAGACTGGTTCCAGCTGGTATAGGCTCAAGAGGATTTGTGAAACTGAAGGTTGATAAATTCAAAGAGGTAATGGTCAAAGGAGTGGACTGGTGCGTGGAGAACGGTTATGGCTGGAAAGAGGACGCCGCCCGAACCGAGGAGAACGGCAGAATTCCAGGTGCTAATCCAGACAAGGTGTCCTCCAAAGCTATTTCCAGAGGGGTGGATCAGTTAGGCACTTTAGGCTCGGGCAACCACTATCTGGAAATCCAGGTAGCTCAGACCGACAACGTTTACAACCAGGAAATAGCTAAAGTCTTTGGGTTAACCAAACCCAACCAGATCTTCGTAATGGTACACTGCGGGTCCAGAGGATTCGGCCATCAGGTCGCTACAGACTACCTCAGGGTTTTCGAGGATGCCATAAGAAAATACAAAATCCAGGTAAATGACCGGGAATTAGCCTGCGCCCCCTTTAATTCGCCTGAGGGGCAGAATTACTACCAGGGCATGGCTTGCGCCGCCAATTCAGCATTTGCCAATCGCCAGTTGATCATGCACAGGATAAGAGAGGGGT
>JBARPA010000224.1:0-2024 GCA_049642665.1 Candidatus Zixiibacteriota bacterium | reverse complement strand
AGAAAAGAGATATCGAACAGACCTATCAGAGTTCTGGAAGATGGAAGGCTTGACGTTAATAAAGATAGTAAAGCACCAATCACATTAGCTCGAATGATCTTGGCGCAAAGACCTTTGAAGGAATTTGAAGTAACTCGTCGCATGTTCATTCTTTCGGCAGTATCGGCGATTTTAGCTGTTTTTACACAGTTACTGATAATTTGGTGTTAGATGTTGCGAACAATATTTGGCTTGATTCTCATAATATTCTTTGTTTGGCTCACTATGTTAATAGGATTAGTAGTGATTTTCGCATCCTTACCACTACTCATTATTACTCTTTCTGAGACAATCGGGAGATTCTTTGAGAGCGTTGTAGTGGCTAGTATTGCATCTGTTATGGTTCTCATTTGGCTCGTAATCTGGAAAGAATTAGCGTTCAGATATTTTTCTAGAATGATAGCTGAAAGACAATAAATCTAGAAATCTTAAGCTATTTCGTGTTTTCACGTTCTAAACTTCTGTATGACTTTATAGTGTAAACGATTATTGTGAGATAATGCTTCAAAAGTTAGCTAGCTAATAGATTCTAATGAAAAAGCTTACATATATGTAGCATAGAGATTACATACTTGTAGCTGTTTTGTGTCAGAATTAGGTGATAATATGAACCCAGATCTGTTAATAGGGCCTTTCTATTTAGCATTTCAATTCTCTTGCTTCTACGCAGGAATAACAATTCTGAGTCGTTTAACTCGAACTATTCTGACGAGTTAGATTTAACTAATTTAATTGATTAAAGCTGTCCAGAAATCGTATTCATTTTTCTTATTGTTCTAGTATCTGAACAACATGTTCCAAACTCTAACTCTTTATCGCTGATTTCCAGTTACTATTAAGAGATGAAAATGCTCAGAAATAAATTGATACTCTCGATTGCTGCTATCGCCATTGTATTTGTAGCAGTATTTTTCGTTGGGTCTTTTCTGATAAGTTATAGTCCAGTAGTAACACATAGAGGAGATACAACATCAGGACCAAGAATCATATCAGAAGCACCTGCTCCAATTCCGGCTTCAGAGAGTATAGACTATGTAACTGTCCAAGATAGGATGATAATTTACAATGGATACATATCTTTAGAAACAGATGATATAGATGGAACACTGAATAGGATTAGATCATTAGCAGAAGGATACAATGGATATGTTGCTGGGACTTCTCGATCAATGATCGGAAATCAAGCTCTAGCTGATATCACTATAAGAATTCCACAGAATAGGTTCCGTTCTACGATAGATGACATTTTAACCTATGGAAAGATCCTAGATGAAAGAACAACCAGCGAAGATGTCACTGAACAATATATAGATCTCAAGGCTAGATTGAAAAATCTTGAGATATTGGAACAAAGTCTAACAGATCTATTAAACAGGACAGCTACTATTGAGGAGATTTTGAAAGTCGAACAGGAGCTAGCTCGCATCAGAGGAGAAATTGATAGCTTACAAGGTCAGCTGAATTATCTTGAACGCAACGTTACCATGTCAATGATTAAAGTCAGTTTGAGAGAACCACCATCACCATTTACACCTCCAGGTATGGACTGGGGTGAAACATTTGAAACAGCTATAAGAGGTCTATTCGCAGTAATTAGCGGATTAATAATATTGATAACCGCAATTTTACCTTTGATAGTAATAATTGGTATACCAGCATATTATCTTCAAAGAAGAAAACGAATTAAAGATCAGAAAAAGAATGAATAAAATCTGAATAATAGTACGCCCTAAAAGACCCAAACTTTCCCTTTTTCTATTATCTATACTCACAATTCAATATCTGATTTACATTAAAGATGAAAAAATATACATGACCGCTGCTGCCGAGATTGGGACAGTGAAGTTATCAAATGGTTTTAGAGGACCTATAGAGAAGCCTTCTGAAATCGTTCCAATTAATGCTCCCATAAAGGAAATAATCAATAATATTGTAATTGATGAAATTATCAAGCCAGATTGCAGAGCAATTATCATAGCCAAAGA
>JBARPA010000223.1:0-5056 GCA_049642665.1 Candidatus Zixiibacteriota bacterium | reverse complement strand
AGCTCACTATAGTCTGGCGTGTCTTTACGCTCAAAAAGGTAAAAGAGAAGAAGCAGAAAGGGAGTTGAAGCTTTTTTCCGATTGTACACCTAATATAGAGGAAGCAGAAAAGCTTAAAGAGCAAATCGAATCCCTGTTGAAAGAATAGGCCATACGTCCTTTTAGGAAACGTCACTCCCATTCCTGATTCAATGTTCATATGGGTGGCAAGATGCTTGCAGTCAAGGAAGGGCTTTCTGCTCTGTTGGCCGATGTAAAAACATACTCACCGTGATAAAACGGGGGAATAGTAGCTTCAAAGGTCTCTCAATAGCTGTTTGCCTTTTTATTTTTGGAGGCGAGTTTAATTCTGATTTCACCTTTAGTCTGGTTGTTTGGGAAGTATCCACTTCCCTGTCGGGTCTGGGGACCCGACAGGCATGAAAAACCCAAGTACGATATTAGTTCTGGGATTGTGATAGCCCACCTTGGGGGCAAGGTGGGCTTTTTATTTGCGGTGTTTGCCAACAGATGAAATAGATCTGTCAGCGACAGAAGATTTAACAAAGGTGGTGGAAATCCCCGAAACAGGTCTTGACGACAATTCCACCACCAACCAGAAAACAACGGATGTATTAGCGCTAAAGCCGTTAGGTGCAGGGTGGAGGGCCGCTTTTCCAGAGGTAGTTAACTAAATAGACCATATCTGATACAGTAACGTTATCGTCACAATTCACATCTCCTGCCTGCAAGGGTATGGGCTCAGGTCCGGAACTCCAGAGATATTTGGAGATATATACGATGTCTACCACGCCTATTATCCCATCTGCATTAGCATCACCCCGGTTAACGGAACTGTACTCAGAGGATACTGTCTCCTTAAAGAGAGTATCATTGGCAAAATTGTCATCCTCAGAAAGTATGGTGAATATTGTGATAGAGTAGTCCACGCCGGTGTCCGGTCCTACTGTCCACGGAGAGAAAAGTTTTTGAAGCAAGCCACCGCCTGTTAGCTCTGAGACAGGAATAGTATCTGCGTAAACCGGATAACCTTGAGTGTCTATTACACAGGCCAAGTCAAAGCTCTGGGGCGTTGCTCTGAAGTTTCTGGCGGTTGCTTTTGGCAAATAGGTGGAATCTTTTTTCACTAAATCCGGTATATCGATCGAGTTAACTCCCACGTCCGGAGCACCGGTGCCCAGAGCGTATAATTTGCCATCAAAATTTCCTATATAGAGGTAACCATTGCCGTCAATGCTAGGCGAGGACTCGAAACCTGCTTCTGTCTGGAAGGTCCACTTGACAGTTCCATCGGGATTTAATGCATATAATGTGGAATCACGGGAGCCAAAATAGATGGTTCCATCTCCATCCACGGCGGGAGAGCAGTCGACAGGGCCATTGGTATGAAACTGCCATTTAAGTATACCGTTGTTACCGTTATCCATAACAGCGTACAGGCAGCTGTCATACGATCCAAAATATATGGTGCCATCAGGTCCGATGGCTGGGGAGGATTCCACCCCACTTCCAGTCTCAAATGCCCATTTAAGTGTGCCATCGGGACTCACAGCCCATAAACCAGTATTGACCGGAACAGGGATTTGCCCCCAGGCACCATACTGGTCGGTACCGAAATATATTGTGCCATCTTCGCCGACAGCCGGGGAGGAATCAACTAAGTGACCGTCGAAAAACCGGCCAGTAGGATATTTCCATCTTACCTTTCCATAGGTAACGGAATCCTCGAGGGCATATAGATTATGGTCCTTGGAACCCACATAAATGGTGCCATCATCCAGAATAACTGCAGAGGAGAAGATACACCAGCCGGTAGTATAGCCCCATTTCTTGGTTCCAGCCTCTGCATCGAAAGCATAAAACGCTAAGTCAAGACAGCCAACGTAAACTTTACCATCCTGGCTCAGCGCCGGCGAGGCGTAAACCGAATTCTGTCCCACCAGGCTTTTCCATTTTAATTTGCCATAGGTAACTGAATCCTCCAGGGCATAGAGATTTTGATCCAGGGCACCGAAATAGATGGTTCCGTCAGGTCCGATAGTGGGAGAGGAAAATATGCCCGCTGCATAAGCGCCTTTTCCGGTTTTGAATTTCCACTTGAGACTGCCATCGGGATTTATAGCGTAAAGGCTGGAATCATATCCGCCGGTATTATACCCGAACCTGTCATAATAACCACCAGCTCCAACGTAGATGGTCCCATCATATCCAATGGAGGGAGAAGAGGTAATTGCATCGTTAGCCTGGAATACCCAGGCCACTGTGGGTGTAATGGGGCCGGTATAATCAGTGCAACCGGTATGCTTCGAATCATGCCGAAACATAGGCCAGGGGCTTTCCTGTGCAAAAATCCCGGCAGATGACAAAATCGCTGCGATCACTAATCCCAAAACCAAATATTTATGTCTCATAGCGTCCTCCCTGAGCTTTACGCTCGATTTCTATATTTGAATTTCCTCGTTCATTATGAATAGATATTGATTTTTCTCCTTTCTCATAAGTTCTATTATTTTTTGATTTCTCCTTTTCTCATTATTTTGTCCTTTTATGCGAAACCTGAATTATAGTTAAGGGGGAAAAGGGACACCTCCAACAATTAAGACTATTTTTGTCCTTTTTCAAAGATAATACGAGCCAGCATATAGGGTATTTGCAAAGATAAAATCTTTTCATACCTCCTCAGGCAGGTTTTTCATCTGAGGGGTTTACACAAGATGTGGTGGATTCTTTTTCAAAGTTTGGCAGGGTGGGGAAATCTTCAGTCCACAGATTTTGCTCTCAAATCGCTGTTATATGGGGAAAACCAGATCTTTTGAAATTATTAAATTATATGCTTTTTTTCAAAAATTCCCTAATTTTGGCTTCAGTTTTGCGTATTTACAATCGATATTATTTTTATAGAAATTTCGACTTTTTTTAACTGAATTACAGAAGGATATTTGTCTTAGTTACGTAAAGAGAAATTTGGCTTCTCCGGGGGAAGTTTTTATTTATTTGTTTCTATCTTGATTCTGCATCTGTTTTAAATTTCCAAATCGGAGCGAGGTGGCAATATATAATAATATTCTTGAAACGATCGGTAAAACTCCTCTTGTAAAAATCAACCGATTGGTTGACGAGAAGGATGCAACCCTTATTGCCAAGCTTGAGTTTTTTAATCCCTGTGGATCGATTAAGGATAGAATAGGTTTGAGTATGATAGAGGCAGCAGAACGTGAAGGCTTTTTGGAACCCGGAATGACCATTGTTGAACCAACCTCTGGAAATACCGGAATTGGTTTAGCCATGGTAGCTGCGGTGAAGGGTTACCGGACCGTTTTCACTATGCCTGAAACCATGAGTTGGGAAAGAAAAGCGATTCTAAAGTTTCTGGGTGCGGAAATCGTTCTTACTCCTGGTGATGAGGGCATGAGAGGAGCGGTGGAAAAGGCCCGGGAATTAGTGAACCAACATGGTTATTTCCAACCTCAGCAGTTTGAGAATCCAGCTAATCCTGAGACTCATCGGAAAACAACAGCTGAGGAGATAATAAATGATTTGGGAAAAATGAAGTTGGATTATTTTGTTGCCGGTGTGGGAACCGGAGGAACTATCACCGGAGCTGGTGAGGTCCTGAAAAATAAATATGATTGTAAAAACGTTGCGGTAGAACCCAAAGGTTCACCTGTACTCTCCGGGGGAAGAGCTGGAAAACATAAAATTCAGGGAATCGGAGCAGGTTTTATACCTGAGGTCTATAATCCTCAAAATGTGGATGAGATAATGCAGGTCTCAGATGAGGACGCCATTTCCACTTCCAGAAAGCTGGCCCGAAAGGAAGGGATTTTAGCCGGAATCTCAGCCGGTGCAAATGTATTTGCGGCACTTGACGTAGCTAAGAAGGCAAAAAAGGGGAAGCTGGTTTTAGTGATAATTCCTGATGTGGGAGAGAGATACTTAAGCACAGATCTTTTCAAAGAGGAAAAAGAAGTTCATTCCGTCTAATAGGGAGTAAAATGATCTCAGTTATTGAGGATATAAAGGCGATATACCGAAACGATCCGGCTGTAAGAAATCTTGAGTTTTTACTATATCCTGGTTTTCACGCCGTACTCATTCATCGTTTTACCCATTTGCTCTGGAACTTGAAAATCCCATTTATTCCCAGACTGATCTCCCAGATCTCCAGATTTATGACCGGGATCGAGATTCACCCGGGTGCAAAAATCGGGAAGGGCTTTTTCATAGACCACGGAATGGGAATAGTTATTGGCGAGACCTCGGAGATCGGAGATAATTGCGTGTTATTTCACAACGTGACTTTGGGAGGAACCGGCAAACATAAGGGTAAAAGGCATCCCAGCATAGGGAATGATGTGATGATCGGAACCGGTGCCATTCTTCTGGGACCGATAAGTGTGGGAAGCTACGTGAGGATAGGGGCAAATACTTTTATTTTTATGAAGGATGTGCCCGATAATTGTACCGTGGTGGGTACCCCGGGAAGGATTGTCCGGATGAATGATCTGAATGTGGATCAGGATCTTAAATCGACAAAAATTAAAGAAATTGCTTGACAAATATTTTGTATTATTTATAATGAGGTTTTGTATCGTGAGGAGAATACAGATTTGCCCATGTAGCTCAGTTGGTAGAGCACATCCTTGGTAAGGATGAGGTCACCGGTTCGATCCCGGTCATGGGCTGGTTTAAAGGTAAGCCAGAGTGATTTCTAAAGAGTGAAAAATAAAAAATTTTGGAGGTATTAGATGGCCAAGCCAAAATTTGTGAGGACCAAGCCCCATGTGAACGTAGGAACGATAGGTCATGTGGATCATGGTAAGACGACGTTGACGGCGGCCATAACCATGATATTATCGCGTCGTGGTTTGGCTCAGTCGAAGAGTTTTGATGAGATAGACAATGCTCCGGAGGAGAAGATTAGGGGATTGACGATCAACGTTCATCATGCGGAGTATGAGACGGAGAAGCGGCATTATGCTCATGTTGATTGTCCGGGACATGCGGATTATGTAAAGAACATGGTAACCGGAGCGGCGCAGATGGATGGAGCGAT
>JBARPA010000222.1:0-2971 GCA_049642665.1 Candidatus Zixiibacteriota bacterium | reverse complement strand
GACTTTTAACAATCTGGGTTCGGTATATCAGGCTAAAGGAGAATGGGACAAGGCGATTGAGTTTTACAATAAAGCATTGAAGGGATTAGAGAAGATCGGAGATGAGCATGGGATGGCCCAGACATTTAACAATCTGGGTTTGGTATATCAGGATAAAGGAGAATGGGACAAGGCGATTGAGTTTTATGAAAATAGCTTGAAGATTGATGAGAAGATAGGTAATGAGCAGGGGATAGCCAAGACTTATAACAATTTAGGAATAGTTCATAAGGACAAAGGTGAGTGGACCAAAGCGATTGAGTTTTATGAGAGGAGTTTAGTGATTAAGGAGAAGATCTGTGATGATCGTGGGATGGCTATTACAAAGGGTAACATTGCTGTTGTGTATAAGAAGCAGGGGAAAAAGGAAAAGTCAAAAAGGCTATTAGAGGAAAGCTTGAGAACATTTGAGAAAATTGGAGATAAACCCAACACTGAGTGGATAAAAAAACACTTGAAGGATTTGTAAAAATTGGAATATTAGCTATGCATGAAATTTTAGCAAAAGAATATCGGGGTGAGACAATTGAAAATGTGCATTTTGGGGCGATTGCTGTTGTTGATTCCAAAGGGAAACTTATATATTCTTTTGGTGATCCTTACTTTGTAACCTATCTCAGGTCTGCGGCTAAGCCCTTTCAGACTATCCCTCTTATAACTTCTGGTGCGGCGGAGGAGTTTGGACTTACTCCTAAAGAAATTGCCATTATCTGCGGGTCTCATAATGGACAAAAAAAACATACTGACGTTGTCAAAAGCATTCTGAAAAAAATCAGTCTTTCTGAAAAATATTTGCAGTGCGGAACGCATATCCCTCATTATTACACGATCAATAACATCCCTCCACCTGAAGGCGCAAGATTCAGACCGATTCATAATAACTGCTCGGGTAAACATGCCGGCATATTAGCCTTGTCTGTTTATCACGGCTGGAATACAAAAAATTACCTGAGTCCCAAGCATCCAGCCCAAAAGATGATTCTGGAAGCAATTTCTGAGATATGTGAATATCCCAAAAAGAAAATCGGTATCGGAATTGATGGGTGCGGGGTTCCTGTTTTCGCCATGCCCCTTTATAATATGGCTTTTGGATTTTCTAAGTTGGTTACGCATGAAGGCAGCGATGAAAAAACTTCAAACGCTTATCAGCTTATAGCCTCATCCATGTTGAGATATCCTGAGATGGTCTCAGGATTGGGAAGATTTGATTTAGCCCTTGCAAAAGTGGGAAAAGGGAATATATTATCTAAGGCTGGAGTGGCTTTGTACTGCCTGGGGCTTTTGGATCGAGGCTGGGGAATGGCTGCCAAGATCGTGGATGGAGCAAGAATTGCCATTGGCCCTGTGGTTTGTGATGCTTTAAGACAGTTAGATGCAGTGAAAAAGTCTGATATGAAAGAATTCGGCGAATATGCACTGCCTGTAATCAAAAATCATAAAGGGGATAGGGTGGGATTTGTCCGGGCTGAATTCAAGCTTAAAAGGAGTAAATAATCGATGAAAGAGGATATCCTCAAGCTTCTTCCGGAGATAAATAAAATAAAAGATAAGAAATTAAAAGAGAAAGTTATGCTTGTCTGGGAACAGGGGATAAAGGAAGGGGGATGGAAAATAGAGGATTTAGAAAAGATTCCATTTACCTTATTGATAAAAGACTTGAAGATTAACCTGATACAGCATACCCGAGCTGTGATCAATACCTCATTTGAAGCAGCAAAGATACTTATTGAGATATATGGTAATCTTATAAGGCTGGATATGGACGTTCTTCTGGCTGGCGCTATTCTGCACGATGTGGGAAAGCTGATAGAATATAAGGAGGTTAAAGGGAATTTTGTGAAGTCTGATAAGGGAAAGCTTCTGCGTCATCCTTTTTCCGGAGCCAATTTAGCTGCCAAGTGTGGGCTTCCGGAAGAGGTGATTCACGTGATTGCTGTTCATTCCAAGGAAGGTGATTTAGGGAAAAGAACAGCTGAGGGGACAATTGTTTATCATGCTGATTACATCAACTTCGAGTCATTAGGTGGGAAATTATAACTCTATACGGTTTAACATATATTGAGGAGGAGAGATGAGTTCCAAATCTAAACAAGCTACCGCAGCCAAACTAAGACAAGCTATGTTAACCCAGGATGAGATGCCAAAGAAATGGTATAATATCCTGCCCGATCTTCCAGAGCCCCTTCCACCACCCAAGGATCCGGAGGAGGGTGAATCGAGAATCCAAAGTCTTCCCCAGTTTCTCATTGGTGAGTGTTTGAAGCAGGAGTTTGCCCAGGAGAGCTGGATTGATATTCCGGATGACCTGATGAAACTCTATTCCCAGGCAGGCCGTCCCAGGCCGCTTTTCAGGGCGGTGAATTTGGAGAAAAGACTGGGAACGCCGGCTCATATGTATTACAAAGGCGAGTTTTTCAGCCCCACCGGAAGCCACAAAGTCAACACTGCTATTGCCCAGGCTTTCTATGCCCGGGAAGAGGGATATGAGAGATTATCAACGGAGACCGGAGCTGGTCAATGGGGAACTGCATTAGCTTATGGTGCATCTCTGGCTGGTTTAAAATGCACTGTTTTCTGGGTCAGGGCAGTGCACGACTGGAAACAGGATAGAAGAAACCTGATGGAGCTTTTCGGTGCCGATGTTTATGCTTCGCCCAGCCCTGAGACTGAGTTTGGTCGTTCTCTGTACGAGAAAACGCCGACTCATCCGGGATCTCTGGGTATTGCTATCTCCGAGGGGATTGAGGATGCCACAAAGGATAAAAAGGCTATTTACTGTCTGGGCTCGGTCTTGAATCACGTACTAATGCATCAGACCATAATCGGCTTGGAGTCGAAACTTCAGTTCGAACAATTTAACGAGTATCCGGATATGGTCATATCCTGTCTGGGCGGGGGGAGTAACTTCGGCGGGTTCGCCATACCCTTCATG
>JBARPA010000221.1:0-2091 GCA_049642665.1 Candidatus Zixiibacteriota bacterium | reverse complement strand
GGTGTGGAACCCCAATCAGAAACAGTATGGAGACAGGCGGATAAATATCAGGTTCCCAGAATAGCCTTTATTAACAAAATGGATAGAGTGGGTGCGGATTTTGACAAGGCCATAAAGATGATCAGGGAACGTCTGGGAGCCAATACTCTGCCCATTCAATTGCCCATGGGTCAAGGGGATATGTTTACCGGAATCATCGACCTTTTAACTATGCGATTTAGACTGTATCACGAGGAAACCCTGGGCGCCACCTTCCAAGAACAGCCCATTCCTCAAAGCCTGATGGAGCTCTGCAGGAAAAGAAAAGAGGAACTATTGGAGTCTCTATCGGATTATGATGACAAATTGCTGGAGAAATTTATCAATGAAAAGCCTATTAATGTAAATGATATAAAATCAGCCTTGAGAAAAGCCACATTGGATGTGAAAGTTGTTCCAGTTCTTTGCGGATCAGCTTTCAAAAATAAGGGGATACAGAAACTTCTTGATGCTGTGGTGGATTTTCTTCCCGCTCCCTCGGATTTGCCACCAATTAAAGGGAGAGACCCGGTAAGGGGAAAAGAGCAAATCAGAAAGCCTTCTGAGGAAGGACCCTTTTCAGCTTTAGCTTTCAAAATAATAACCGAACCTTATTTGGGAAAACTTACTTACTTGAGAGTTTACTCCGGAACCCTGAAAGCAGGTTCAGCTATCCTGAACAGTTCCAAAAATCGAAAAGAAAGGATATCCAGACTTTTGCAGATGCATGCCAATAAGAGGGAAGATATTCAGGAGGTCTGGGCCGGGGATATAGCGGCCGCAGTGGGATTGAGATTCACGCAGACTGGTGATACTCTTTGTGATTCCAAATCTCCTATAATACTGGAGATGATGAGTTTTCCCGAACCAGTCATCTTTGTCGCCATTGAACCCAAAACCAAAACCGATCAGGAGAAACTGTCGGAGGTTCTCAATCGACTCTCTGAGGAGGATCCTACATTTAAGGTTAGGATCGATGAGGAGACCAATCAGACCATAATCTCCGGTATGGGAGAACTACACCTGGAGATTCTGGTGGAGCGGATGATCAGGGAATTTAGAGTTAAAGCTAACGTGGGAAAACCTCAGGTGGCCTATAAGGAAACCATTTCCTCAGCCCAGGAAGGCGTGGGCAAATTCATTAAACAGACTGGGGGACGAGGGCATTTTGGCGTGGCGAAAATAAAGGTTGAACCTCTACCCCGGAGTAAAGGTTTCATCTTAGAAAATCAGATTTCTGCGGGAACCATTCCTAAAGAGTTCATTCCGGCTGTTGAGTCCGGGGTAAAAGAAGCCCTGGAGAATGGTCCTTTGGCAGGCTATCCAGTAGTTGATCTCAAAGCAATTCTTCTGGATGGAGATTATCATGATGAAGATTCCAACGATTTGGCTTTTAGGATAGCTGGTTCCATGGCTCTGCAGGATGCGGTGAGGAAAGCCGGGCCTAAACTTTTGGAACCATTAATGGATGTTGAAGTAGTGGTTCCAGAGGAATATATGGGTGAGGTGATTAATGATCTGAACAGCAGAAGGGGAAAGATCCTGGGGATAAAGCCTAGAGTGGATGCCCAAGTGATCTCAGCTGTTACTCCTCTCTCTGAGATGTTTGGATATGCTACAGCCTTAAGATCACTTTCTCAGGGAAGGGCAATTTATACCATGGAATTCTCCCGCTATGGGGAGGTTCCTGAGAATATATCGGAGAGGATAATTACCAAGATAAGAGGCTTTTAAAGGAAAAAGTCCAACATTCTGGAGGTATTAGATGGCCAAGCCGAAATTTGTGAGGACCAAGCCGCATGTAAACGTAGGTACGATAGGTCATGTGGATCATGGTAAGACGACATTAACGGCGGCCATAACCATGATATTGTCGCGTCGTGGTTTGGCCCAGTCCAAGAGTTTTGATGAGATAGACAATGCTCCGGAGGAGAAGATTAGGGGAGTGACGATCAACGTTCATCATGCGGAGTATGAGACGGAGAAGCGGCATTATGCTCATGTTGATTGTCCGGGACATGCGGATTATGTAAAGAACATGGTAACCGGAGCGGCGCAGATGGATGGAGCGAT
>JBARPA010000220.1:0-12534 GCA_049642665.1 Candidatus Zixiibacteriota bacterium | reverse complement strand
GGCATATATTATCATTTTCAAAGGGGGGTATCGTGCCACCCCCGGGGGATCTAACCTGCTTTCAAAATGCCACTAACTATAGCGACAATCAGTTAAGATTCCTTAGATTACTATGATATTTACTCACGTACAAGGGTTCCCTAATTATAAATGACAGGGGGCAGGGGTCGGTCACCCCCACCCCAACTCAAGAACCGTAGTTTAGAGGATACCTTATTTGACTATACCCGTGCAAAGTGAAGAAAGAGATTCGATCTCTGATTCAGGCCAACTTCACTAATTACTTGTTTCCGATTGAGCTAAGTTTTACCTTGAACCTCACAGCATACTTATTCGGTGTATTGCCCGTAGCGCTATTTTTTTACTCTTTAAATAATTTCCTCATCATTTTTATTTGTCCAGAAAACTATAAATGGTTTTTCTGTTTCAACATCCTTAAATAAAAAATCTAGTTAATATTTGTAAAAACTCCTTGACAAATTTATAATATAGAATTATATTGTTAATGAAAGAGGGGTTATTTTTATTTGAATTTTTTTAAGTTTTTGAATAATCCCTCAGTTCCGAAAGGGGAGGCAAAAAGGATTTTGAATATAATATTAAAGAATTTGAGGAGCATTAAAGGGAGGTTAATTAAGAAAGTTTTTTAAATGAACTGGAAGCATTTCCCCGGCTGCCGATCTCTGTAGATATTATATAAGAAGGGGGGTGATTATATGTTTGATGAAGTTTTTGGTGGGATAAATTTCGGAGCCCATACTGATAAGAGGAAATGCCCTTGCGGTTGCACCTGTTTGTGCTGGAACGGGGAAGAGGAACGGGTCTCCAACACTAATAGCAGGGCTACTACTGTTCACGCAAGCGAGTATGCTCAAGATCCTACACCTAATTAATCTAATTTTTTGATTAACCTGATGCAGGTAAATCGGCAGCCGGGTTAATAAAAAGGAGGGAATATGAATAAGGGAAAACCTCTTTACCTTAAATTCTCCACTGTTGAAAACAAATATGTCTACGATACGATCACCAATAAGATATTCCGGGTGGATAACCTGGTCTATGAAATACTGGATGATTTCTTTGCTTTGACAGGACAGGAACTTGTCCAGAAGCACTCCCGGAATCACGCCATCCCCCTGATAGAATCCGCAAGGACAAAGATATCGGAAAAAATAAGAAAAGATGATCTTTTCTTTCCCAAAAAGCCCATAAAAATGAAGCTTTCCATGGAGGAGGAGAGGCTTTTCTCTTTTTATGATGGGGATTTAGAGGACCTGATCCTGAACGTGACCGAGCAGTGCAATATGAGATGTAAATACTGTGCCTTT
The DNA here is from genome assembly GCA_049642665.1 of Candidatus Zixiibacteriota bacterium. Taxonomy (GTDB): domain Bacteria; phylum Zixibacteria; class MSB-5A5; order MSB-5A5; family SM23-73-2; genus CAYURP01. Next base: position 11,206 of record JBARPA010000220.1, on the reverse strand, counting down.
TCCGGAGCTTATTTTTACGAGAGGAGTCATCAGGATAACTCTATGAGTTTCGAGACAGCAAAAAAGGTGGTGGATTTTTTCCGTGCCTACAGTCGAAAAAGGGAAAAGGTATATTACACCTTCTATGGCGGCGAACCGTTATTGAGCTTCCCATTAATAAAAAAGGTGGTTGATTATGTTAAATCAACTGAGAGGGATAGGCAAGTCTACTTTGGAACTACTACCAACGGAACACTCTTAAAAGATGACTTAATAGATTTCCTGATACAGAACAAATTTTTGCTGACTGTGAGCCTTAACGGACCAGAGCAGGTTCACGATCGCTATCGGATCTTTGCTAATGGTAATCCTACCTTCAACGCCATTATCAGTAATTTAAAAAGAATCAGAGACAAAGACGAACAATACTACAACCAGAACGTGGCATTTAACGCGACAATATGTCCGCCCTATGATCTGGCTGAGCTTATGAACTTCTTTGAAACCTATGATCTGGCAAAAGGCCATTCAATACGTTCCAACTTCGTGGAAGCGAATGATACCAGCTTTTTTGACCAGTTTGAACAAGAAGATCTGGACCTATCAGATGGGTGGAAGGAGTTGAACACCCTCTATATGAAGAAGACAGTAAAAAGTGAAAGGGTAAATGGTTTTATAAGCTCATTTTTCGAAAAAGGAATGATGAGACTTCACCAAAGGCCTATGCTGAACCTGGATGGAGAGATTCATCTGACGGGAATGTGCACTCCCGGGGTGAGAAGACTTTTTGTCAGCCCGGAGGGGAAGTTTCACATATGCGAGAAAATAGGGTATCACTTACCAATAGGGGACGTGGAATCGGGATTCGATTTTGAACGTATTCGCTCTCATTTGGACAGGTTTATCTCAATAAGCCAAAAGGATTGTACTCAGTGTTGGGGTATGAGGTTATGCTCAGCCTGTTTTTTTCATGCGAAGAAAAATAACCACCTGGATGAAAAGAGAAAAAGAGAATACTGCCCGGTGGAGAAAAACTATCTTAAATCCCTTCTTATCACCTATTGTTCCATACTGGAAAAAAATCCAGAAGCTTTCTCATTTCTGGATAATGCGGTGTTCGAGTAGTCATGATTAGTGTAGTTTGCTTTTTATGTAAATTAAATTCTTAATAAAGCGATTATTGATACTGTAAAATTTCACTTGATTTCAGGTGGACATTTAGTGTTAATAGATTTCAAGTAGAATACATACTTTCACCATAAGTTGAAGTAATTTATTTGTTGACTTATATTTGTAGTTTCGTATAATTTATGAGGATTAACTAAAAAAAAGTTAATCCTTAGCTGATCCCTGGGGGCGAATTGGATTCGACGGGGATAATGGGAAAAGATCAGCATGCCGAGGTACCCAGTTCCCTCGTTAAACCATTGGGAAAACAAAATAAGTGCAAACGATTATTCGTATGCATTGGCCGCCTAATTTAATTAGGCAGCTCGTCTTACCTGAATTTGCCTGTTGATTCAGAATAAGGCGTCGGCTAAAACAGGATAGTTTGACCTTTATCCTGAGGAGGTCAGGCGAAACTTAATTGGGATAGCTTGAGGTAAAACCTGCTTGCCGGTGTTCACTCAGGCGAATAAATAAAAGACAAGCTAAGCATGTAGACGGTCTTTGGCTGTTGTCTTCGGACGCGGGTTCGATTCCCGCCGCCTCCACTTTTTTGGTTTTTGGCTGTTAGTTGTTGGTTTTTAGAAAATAACGACCAGGGAGCAAGCTCTCTTCTTTGTTGTGTCACATTGACAGAACAACGTGAGCTTCGAGGTTCTCATTGAGAGTTAAAGGAGGATGACTAAAATGGCAAGGCAAAAGATTGAGCACGAAAGATATAACTGTTCTGAGGTTAATAATACTGTCACTCTTGATCTTAAGTATGTTTTTATTGATTGCGATCAAACACCAAGCAACAAAAGAAAACTTATAAATTTTGATTGTCAGAACAAAACAAATTGTAAAGTGGCTACATCACACCCAAATGGCTCCATATCATTTAATTGGAATCTATGTCCTGCGTATAAAGAAAAATTCAAATAATGCAAGTACGTCTTGGCGCAGGTGCTTTTTACATTATTCCTTTGACAGGGTGCCCTGAGCACCTGATACCAAACGTAGTCAGGAGCACGTGGCGCCTGACCTACAAGCTTGCCAACGAGGCTGACAGTTCGTAGGTCAGGTGCCCTGAACATCTGATACAAAAAGAAGTCAGGAGCATGTAGCTCCTGACCTACAAGCTTGCCACCGAGGCTGACAGGTCACACCCGCCAGGACGGACAAGACCTGACAGAACAAGAACTAACGAAGCTGTCAAATCACGCCCACTGGGCAAGACCTGACAGAACAAGACATGCCATAATAAAGGTCAAAGCGGAAAGGTCAATAGCTCCCCACTACTTAATCATTTGAAGTAAGATCTTAGAGCTCTTTCTTTTTATCCTTTTTCAACCTGGCACTTCTTCTTGAAAAATAGAGATACCCCACAATCACTGCTGCAATGATTAAGATGATGATTGTCGTCATTTCAGCTTACCTCCTTTTTATATTTCTACTTTGCCATTTCGGTTAATGCTTTAAAAAGATTTATGAGTGCCGGAGCGAGAAGAATCACCAGAAGTTCCGGAAAAATCAACAGAACCAGAGGGAAAACCAGTTTTACAGCTGTTTTATGTGCAGCTTCCTCAGCCTTTTGGGCTCGCTTGGTTCTCAGGGAATCAGCCAGAACCCGCAGGGAATTGGCGATACTGACTCCCAGCTTGTCTGCTTGCATTAACATCACTGCCAGAGATCGGAGTTCCTCCACCCCGGTCCTGCGAGCCAAATTACGAAAGGCATCTGTCCTGCTCCTGCCAATCAAGATCTCCTGATTCACCAGATGAAGTTCGTGGCTTAGGGCTCTATGCGTATTTTTGGATTCATCTGCTATCTTTTGAATAGCCGCATGCAGGCTCAATCCGGCCTCCACACAGACTACCATCAGGTCCAGCATATTGGGAACTGAACGTCTGACCTCTTCCCTTTTTCGGATGATTAGCTGAGAAACCCAAACCTTGGGAATGAATGCTCCAATCAAAATCCCGGCAAAGCCAGCCAAAGGTATTATTCCAGAGGATTGGGGTTGGAGAACCATGGTCAAAAGAACACTCACTATTCCTAAAAGCAGAGCCAACAAGAGCCTGGCTCCGTAGTAGTTGGAAACACTTTGAGGCCCACGATAACCTGCCTGAGCTAACCATACCTTGGTACCTTTAGATTTGTCAGAATCCGCCACCAGAGAAAGCGCTCTTTTAACCTTTTCTGCTTTGCCCTCTTCTCCCTCCTTGAGATCTTTCAGCCGAAGTTTCACCGGGTCTTTTCTTTTCGAAATGGAATATAAAAAGATAAAGATAATCAAGAAGAATGCTACAAAAACAAGGCTTGAGATATAGTATACTATCATAATCTCATCCTAAATTCGAACGTTAACTATTCTATTTATCACCCATATTCCGACCATCTGCATAATAATAGCTATGCCCAGAAGGTATCTCCCTATCTTTTCCATCCACAGCACCTTCATGTAGTCCGGATTCATTATAAGAATAGCAATTGCCAGAATTATGGGAAGTATCACCAGTATAAATCCGGACAATCTGCCATAGGCCGTGTGGATTTTTACCTCCCTTTCCAGCCTGAACCTTTCCCTGATGGTATTCCCAATTCTCTCCAGAATCTCAGCTAAGTTACCGCCGGTCTTCTTGTGAATGAGAAGAGCAGTGATCATAAGATACAGCTCATCGCTTTGTATCCTCTTGCCCATATTGGACAATGCATCCGTTAGGCTGGCTCCCAGATTCTGCTCCTCAAAGGCGATCCCGAATTCTATTCCCACCGGATCCGGGACTTCCCGGGCCACCATGTTCAGAGCCGATTCCAGGGAAAATCCGGCTCTTAAAGCATTGGTCATCATATCTATGGCTTCAGGCAAACAGGACTCAAACTCCTCTTTTCTTTTTCTTCTTTTCCTGCGAACATAGTGATAAGGTAGACTTCCAAAGATAATTCCCATGGCTAAAGGTAATATTACACCTGGCAAGATGTAGTTAGTTACAAGGAATACCAACCCTCCCAGGGATAACATGGCTAATACTAATGCTCCGGCTTTCATGGGGATTCCGGCTTGATCTATGAGACGCTGGAGATTCTGGAAAAGCCTGAATTTGGAAAGGAGGCGGTTCATGTGCGGAATCTCGCTCAGCTTGTCATCCCGCAATATGGTGTAGGGTAATTCCTCCTCTTTCTCGGTATCCACAGCCAGGGCATCCAGTCTCTTTCTAATTCTTCTGTTGCGTAGACCCACCCTATCCTTTAGAATCAGATATACCGCCAGGGTGCTTAAGAAAATCGCTGCAAAGACGGCAAAAACTATTTTATCAAGCATGCAGTCTTACCTCTTGTTACGGGCTGAAAAGATCCAGTGGCAGATCCACACCCGACCGTTTAAGTCTCTCCATAAACTTGGGACGAATACCGGTTGGCTTATATTCACCCAGAACCTTGTGATTTTCTCCCATGCCGATTTTACTGAAGTAGAAAATCTCCTGCATTGTAATGGTGCTGCGTTCCATTCCCACGATCTCGGATATGCTGGAGATCTTACGGGTTCCGTCACTAAACCGGCCTGTTTGTATCACCACGTTAATAGCGGAGCTGATCAGCTCCCGAATAGCTCTCTGGGGGATGTCTATGCCGGATAAAAGCATCAAAGTCTCCAGCCTTAAAAGCACGTCCCGGGTGCTGTTGGCGTGAATGGTGCTTAAAGAGCCATCGTGACCGGTGTTCATTGCCTGAAACATATCATATATCTCCGGACCCCTGACCTCACCTACGATTATCCGATCCGGCCTCATTCTCAACGAGTTCCTGACTAGGTCTCTCTGAGTAATCATACCCTTTCCTTCAATGTTGGGAGGTCGGGTCTCCAGCCTGACCACGTGAGGCTGCTGAAGCTGAAGCTCGGCCGAATCCTCGACAGTAACTATTCTTTCATCAGGGGGAATATAGCCGGAGAGAATGTTCAAAAGAGTGGTCTTTCCAGCTCCGGTTCCCCCGGAGATCAAAACGTTAAGGCGAGCCTTGACCATGCCCTTCAAAATCTCCACCATAGAAGGGGAGAGGGATTCATATGTCAGAAGATCATCCATACTCAGCACGTTGATCCGGAACCTGCGAATGGAAAGAATGGGCCCGTCCAAGGCCAAAGGAGGAATTATGGCATTGACTCTGGATCCATCGGACAGCCTGGCATCAACCATGGGGGAGGATTCATCTATTCTCCGTCCTACGGCCGATATGATCCGGTCTATGATGTGCATGAGATGATCGTCATTTTTAAATTTAGTATCGGTAAATTGCAGCCTTCCGTTTTTCTCGATATAAACCTGATTGTAGGTGTTTACCAGAATATCGGATATGTCCGGATCGTGCATATACTGCTCAATGGGTCCCAAACCCAGGGTCTCGCTCTGTATCTCGCTTATCATGCGATCCTTGATCTCCGGGCTCAGGAAAATCTCTTCCTCCAAAAGCAATTTTTCGGTAACCTCTTTTATCTGATCCTTAAGCACATCCCGTTCCAGGGCGGCCAGAGCCGATAAATCCAGGCTGTCAATCAACTTCTTGTGCAGCCGGTTTTTCAGCTCCTGGAAGCTATCCCGCCTTAACCTTACTTCTCCGGGATTGCTCTTGGTCTGCGGCTCAGGGTTTTGATTGGAATTTTTGCTAAACCGTTTCCTGAAATTCATTTAGGTCTCCTCTCTTGGATGCTAATCTCCCTTCTCTACCTCCATAATAAAGGCACTTCGGCGCCATTTAGTTATATCTTCAGCCAACCCCAAAATGCTTTTGGCCACATTTGACCCGCCCTTGTTATGGACCAGAGGGACTCCCGAGTCCACTGACTCTATCGCGTCTTTGTAATTATTGGGAATGTTCCAGCTCACAGGATAATGCAGGGCTTTGCTGATTTCGTCGGTTGTTATCTTATCCCTTTTGCTTGTCCGGTTCACTATGACCTTCACCTTGTCCGGACCGTAACCCATATCCCTCAAGGCTGCAAGAGTTTTTTTGGTGGCCCGAACCGAGGGAATGTTAGGCACCGTGACTACCAGTATATGATCGGAAAGCTCAAATGCCTCCAGAGTTTTGGAATCGAGCATATGGGGCGTATCCACGATCACGTATGAAAACATCGACTGCAGGTGCCCCAAAATCTGGTTTATTTGAGAACTACTAATGTTATTTGAATGTAGAGGATTCTTGGGTTCAGCTAAAACGAAGATACCCGATTTGTGACGGGTCATACAGCTCTGAAGCTTTACGCCATCCACTTCATCATTGGGATTGCAGGCGTCCAGTATGTTGTATTCCGGGGATAGATTCAGAAAGTTAGTAACATCGCCCAATTGAAGATCCAGATCTATCAGGGTAGCTTTTTTCTTGGTAACCTGGGAAAGTGCTATCCCCAGGTTAACAGCTATTGTGGTAACACCCAATCCACCCTTTTTGCTGAAAACCGAGATTATCCTGCCTGACTCAGGGGTATGAGCTTTTAACTGTTCTTTTATCTTAAATACCTTATGTATGGCCTCTTTTAATTCCTTGGCATCTATGGGCCGGCTCAGAAACTCCTGGGCGCCGGCTCTCATTTCGGAGATAATCAACTCCGAAGTCTTTTCATCTGAGGCAACGAATATATTTATCTCCGGGAACTCGAGCTTTGTTCTTTGAATCCATTCCAGGGTTTTCCTGGAATCTTTGGTAAGTTCTAAAATGACAATGTCGGGAGTTGTCTCGCGGACGGCTTTTGAGCTCTCATCAAGGCTTTTTACCTCTGAGGCCAGCTCCACATCCTCAATCTGATCCAGGTTTTTCTTGAGTAATTCTCTGTTTGAATTATCAGAATCTATAACCAGAACAAAAAGTCTTTCAGCCATTTTTTCCCTCCAAACAACTTCCCTGTCATACTATTCTACCAAAAGAACTGTCGACATAAAGCCCCCGGGGCAGTCCGGATCAGGCACACCCTCCGTTATCGTTTTCATAAAACGACCTACTATTTCACCAGCATGAAGGGATTGTTCCACAAAGATAACCATAATTTTGGTAACTGTTACACAATCAACTCCATGACAATCCTGTACTTCAAGAGTAGGATCAAAAGCAGGTGCTTTTATTATTCGAGGACTGGTAGGATACGCCGAATTTATAACAGTACCAGTTACCGGATCCCATTCAGCTGTAGGGTCTAATTCTATGAGGCATTGAAGTCCATCATCTGTTGGCCCAACCATCTTTCCAGGCTCCATCTGTAGCTGATCCCCTATATTTACAATGAATGGTTCACATACAGTACATATAAATTCATTATACTTATCTGCACCAGTGTATATCGTATCAGTGCCTACGGGTCCATAACGAACGGAATAATAAAAACAACTCCTTGGTGATTGTTTTGAATTATTAAGTTTTAATGTTATTTGAGTTCCGACATCATCCGGTGCCTTATAACCAGTTGTGTAAGGATTATAGTCCTCCGCCGGGTCCCAAACACCATTTTCATTATAATCTTCTGTTAAAGGTTCTCCTGGGTCCCAAAATCCATTTTCATTCAAATCGATATACACATCATCCGGGGTCCAAATCTCATTACTATCCACATCATCCCATCTATCCGGAGGACAGAAAGGCCTTAAACAATCGGTTCCGCAAATCAGGGAAACTGCTGCGGTTGCCTTGGCTCTCATATCGCTCTCTCTGCCCAGGCCTAATATATTTGCGAAAAAGAGTTTAACCGCATCGCCGGTAGCTTCGGTACGGTGAGTGATCACGGTCACCGAATCGCCCCCGGGAAAGGTCACATCCCCGGGTCCTATGTTTACCGGACGTTGGGCGTGGTCCTGAACTGCTTTATTCAACCCGGCAACTCTTATTGCCTCATCAGTAGCAGCAGTTTGATCTCCATTGCTGGTGAAAAGAATTACAGCACCGGCCAGTGCGGCAGCATCAGCTGCATTCTGGAGCTGGGTCTTGGCCAACTGCATCATAGATAAATCAATGGCTAAAATCGCAAATCCAAAGACCACCACAATTGCGATGGCAACAACTATCAAGGACACCCCTTTTTCATCCCTGACTGCTCTTTTAAGCCACTTCATAACAAATTCTCCGGCAATTAGTTATCTCTGACCCTCTGCCTCAGGTTTCTCAGGTTCGACCTCCTGTCCGGGAAGAGGAGGAATCTCCTCCCCAGCTACTGAGGAGATGATCCGGGGTGAGATAATGATCATAAGTTCGGTTTCAAACTTGGTGGTTTCCCTTTTGCTGAAGAAGAAATTGATTATGGGTATATGTCCTAAAATCGGAACTCTCTTTATGGTCTTGAACTCCTCTGTGGAAATCAGCCCTCCTAAAACCACTGACTGCTCGGAATTCAGCTCCACTGTGGCGTCCGCCTTGCGGGTGCGAAGAGCGGGTATGTCATATCCTCCGAATGAAACCATATTAGCCCAGTCCAGGCTGGAAACCTCAGGTGTGATCTTTAAATTGACCAGATCGGTATCGACTATGGTGGGGAAGAAATCCAATTTAACCCCGTATTCCTTCCACTGGATAGTAACCGAGGGAACTCCTCCGGCGGTCACCGTCTGAGCAATGGGAATGGGTATCTCCCCGCCAACCAGAAAACTGGCTTTTTCACCGCTTAAGCAGACCAGCTGCGGGTTGGCTAAAAGCTTCAGATCGCCTTTTTGCTGCATCGCCTTTATGACAGTTGAGAATTCCCTTTTCTCGCCCAGCCATTTGATAACCCCGGTTATTCCATCCTGAGCGATTAAATCCCGGCTGTCGCCGTCAACCGGGCTCACCTGTCCGGCATAGGTGCCCAGGATCTTGTCACCTTTTTTTATGTGACTGGGATCTGAATCCACCATCAGGAAATCGACCCCGTACTCGGATAGGGCGGATCTGTTAACCTCGCCCACCTGAACCTCCAGAACCACCTGCTGACCGGATATGTCCCGGTCAACCTTAACGTCATACATAGTGTGCTTCTTGGATTCTCCCCATACCAGAAGGGTAGTGGTTCCCACCTCCTTGCCAATGATCACCAGTTCCGTTGGAGTAACGGTTACCACGTCAGCTATGTCCTCGTTTGCCAGTGAAACGGTCTGAATTTTCTCGGGGTACCCCAGAACAATGGATTTGCCTTTTACCACCCTCAAGAGTTTCTGAGCCTGTAAATCAGAGGTGAAAACTACAAAAAGCAGAATCAACGAAGCTAAAACTAAAAATCCCCCGGTTCTAATTTTAGCTATTTTCTCCAATTTTGGTCTCCTTTCAATAACTTATTCACAGTTAATTGGTTTCGGCTTAGAATTCTATATTTTCTATTTGCCCTCTTCTTCGGTCATTGCCGGGGCTTCCTTTTTCTTCTCAGTACCCTTAATCATAGTCACCGAGTCACTCTCCGGCTTTTTCAACACTTCCTTGATTCTGTCTCTGTAAACTATCCTGGTTTGGGGTTTTTCCTTTGACTCACCTTTCAGTATTCCGGTTTTGCTGAGAGGTTCAACTACCAGCACGCTGTCGTCCATGGGATTTCTCAAAGACAGGTGCAGTTTGCCCTCGTTGGAAGCTAAAGCCAATGACTGAGCCCCATCCGGATCAACCAAAAGAGTCACCGCCTGGACAGTGATCACCTTATTCTCTTTCTGTTCGGTCTTTTCGCCTGCGGCCAGGACCTCAACATTCTGAAGAATGGTCTTTGCCATGGCGTCTCTTGAGGTCCCGGTACGGTTGACAGTTAGAATAACATCCACCCGGTCTCCTGGCAGGACAAAACCTGAGACCCCTGAGACTCTGTCTACCTGTATGGACGCTGCCCGCATACTTGGCTCGATGAGAAGGGAGAGCCCTCCGCCCTTGGAGGAGAGCTTGGAATCCAGGATGGGCTCATTCTCCTTCAAAAAAACCTTGGTAACCTGATCCACCAGGCTGTCCTTGAAGGCGTAGGATCCCTTGGAAATGCTGGCCCTGGGGAACATGGTCAGCTTCATATCGTCCATATCCAGAGTCTCTCCAAAGGTCAGATCCTTGGAAGCTACCACCACCGGCTGCAAGTTCAGACCCTGTTCCTCGGACTGGATTTGCAGATAATGGTAGGTCAGCCCGGCGGCAACAGCAGCAAAGGCTATTGCCAGAAAAATGACCAAAAAGATTCCAATTTTTCCCATAATTGTTTACCTCCTCAGCCAGGAGCTAACTCAAGTCAGGTCCTGGTATTTTTTATACTCGTGGTAGATGTTTATTAGAAACCTCATTATATAATTTTCGAATCTATCCTTCGTGTCTCATTACCGTCTCACCTTTCAGGGTTATGGTTCCCATGAAAGGATCCAGAAGCTTCCCTGTTAAAACTTTAAAATCAGTAGTAACCCTGACTCGTACAGCCTTTTCTGCTTCCAGATACTCTATATCTATTGTGCTGTTTTTTATGCTTGCTGCATCCAAAACATCCTGAACCTTGGCTACAGCTGAGGTAGAGTCAGATACAGCTCTGACCGCAGCGTACCTGGCACCTTCCCGGGCTGCGGTGTGGAGCATATTAACGGTCATGATCGCCCTGCCGAATTCGGTTATGCCAAATAATACCAATAACAGTATGGGCAGAACCAGAGCAAATTCGATAAGGGATTGACCTTTTCTCTCTTTAATGAAGGTAATTCTCACTTTTTCTTTAAATTACCCTACCTCCGATCAGGTAAACAATTGCTCCTGCACCTATTGCCAGGCCATAGGGTATGGCTATGCTCTTTCCCAAAAGACCCGTTCCTGCCGATGGCAGGCGAAAAAGAAAAACACACTTTAAAAGTAACCATATTCTTTTAAACGTGTCAACTAAATTTTTATTGGCAATTGCCACCACCAGGGCAATTGCTCCACCAGCCAAGGCAGTGTAAAGAAATATATTCAAAATTGAGTAACCACCCACCAGGGCTCCCAAAGCTCCCATAAATTTTACGTCTCCGCCTCCCATCCCGCCTAACATAAATGGTAAAATCAAAATTCCCATTCCCACCAAAAAACCCAGAAAAGAAAACAGAAGCCCGTTCCAGCTATTGCCCAGGAAGTTCAACAG
>JBARPA010000219.1:0-6687 GCA_049642665.1 Candidatus Zixiibacteriota bacterium | reverse complement strand
TGATTCATCCGGAGAAATGCACGGGTTGCACCCTGTGTGCTCTGGTATGCCCGGATGCAGCCATTGAGGTGTACAAAGAAGTAAAAGACAAAGAAGTTAAAGCTAAGTGAGGAGAGAAAAAATGGGTGAGAAACTGTTAATGAAAGGGAATGAAGCGCTGGCAGAGGGAGCAGTTAGAGCTGGGTGCAGGTTTTTCGCAGGATACCCAATTACTCCTCAAAACGAAATTCCTGAATATATGTCCTGGAGATTGCCTGAGGTGGGTGGAACGTTCCTTCAGGCGGAATCCGAGGTGGCTGCTATTAATATGGTTTTCGGCGCATCAGCCTGTGGTGCCCGAGTGATGACCTCATCCTCTGGTCCAGGAATAAGTTTAAAACAGGAGGGGATTTCCTATATTTCAGGCGCCGAGCTTCCCATTTTTTACGCCAACGTTATGCGAGGAGGTCCGGGCCTGGGTAATATCGCACCGGCCCAGGGAGATTATTTCCAGGCAACACGGGGAGGGGGACACGGTGATTACCGGGTTATTGTCTTAGCTCCCAACTCGGTCAGCGAGATGGGTAACTTTCCCAAAATGTGTTATGATTTAGCTGATAAATACCGGGTTCCTGCTATGATTTTAGCGGATGGGCTTTTAGGTCAGATGATGGAACCTCTAACCTATGATTTCGAGATGGTGGATCCAGCCAAATTCCCCGAAAAGGATTATGTTTTGGGCAATGCTGAGGGAAGGGAAAGGCGAGTGGTCAGATCATATGATCTGAAACCGGGTTTTCTGGAAGAAAACACGCTAAGATTAGGGGAAAAGTTCAAAAAGATCGAGGAGAACGAGGTCAGATACGAAGAAACTAACGTGGATGATGCGGACATTGTGCTTATCGCTTTTGGAACAGCTAACCGGGTGTGCAAAGCTGCTATGGCCATGGGTAGGGAGAAAAAAATAAAGATCGGGCTTCTGCGTCCCATCACCCTGTGGCCCTTCCCTATGAAGTTTTTGAATCAACTCGCAGATAAGGTTGAAAACTTTCTGGTGGTGGAAATGAATCTAGGTCAGATGGTGGAGGATGTAAGACTGGCAGTGGAGGGAAAAGCCAAAATTGAGTTTCATGGCCGTCCATCTGGTGGGATACCCACCGGTGAGGAGATATTAGAGGTGGTCAAAAAAATATTGAAAAAATGACCCGGAGGAGAAATGGAGAAAAAGGTCTTTAAAAGAACCGGAGGATTAACTGATATCCCCATGAGATATTGCCCGGGTTGTGGCCACGGGGTCATACATAGATTGGTGGCTGAGGCAATAGAGGAGCTGGGTATCCAGAAGCGGACCATAGGAATTGCTCCGGTGGGTTGTTCTGTTTTTGCTGATGAATATTTCAATTGCGATATGATCCAACCTGCCCACGGACGGGGACCGGCCGTGGCTACTGGTATGAAAAGGGTTCGCCCGGATTGTATAGTTTTCAGCTACCAGGGAGACGGGGATCTGGCCTCCATAGGAATGGCCGAGACGGTGCATGCAGCTGCCCGATCAGAAAATATCACAATAATATTTGTAAACAACGCCATCTATGGAATGACCGGCGGACAGATGGCTCCCACCACCCTTATCGGAATGAAATCGACCACTAGTCCTTTTGGAAGAGACGTCAAAAGCGCCGGGTATCCTATAAAGGTTTGTGAACTTCTGGCTGGTCTGGATGCACCCGGGTATTTAGTCAGAGTTTCCGTCCACAAGGCTGTTAATGTGATAAAAGCTAAACAGGCGGTCAAGAAAGCCTTCCAGGTGCAGATGGAGGGGTTGGGATTCTCTCTGGTGGAGATCATTTCCCAGTGTCCTACTGACTGGTTTATGACCCCGCTTCAGGCAGTTGAGTATTCAGAGAAGAAGATGATTCCTTTTTTTCCTTTAGGAGAATTCAAAACACCTTACAAGAAAGAAGAGAAGGTGAAGAAAGAAGATAGGAAAGGAATTGACTTAGAATACAGGACCGATTTCAATTAGAACTTAATTGGAGGTTTGAATGTATCAGGGCGTGATAATGTCAGGGTTCGGTGGGCAGGGGATAATAAAGGCTGGTATCCTTTTAGCTTATGCCGGTATGATAGATGGCAAGCATGTTACTTTTTTCCCGGCCTATGGTGCTGAGATGAGAGGGGGAACTGCCAATTGTTCTGTGGTGATCTCATCAGATGAAGTGACCTCGCCTGTGGTGCCCCATCCCGATACCGTGATCATAATGAACCAGCCCTCTCTGACTCGTTTTGAGTCGACAGTGAAACCGGGAGGACTGTTTTTAATCAACAGCTCCTTAGTCTCACAGGATCCCAAAAGAAAAGACGTTACAGTTATTAAAATCCCAGCAAATGATATAGCTGAAAAGATCGGAACCATAAAAATAGCCAACATGGTGATGATTGGCGCCTATATAAAGAAGACCAATGCAGTTAAATTGGAATCTGTTGTAAAATCCCTGTCCAAGGTTTTCACCCGGGCAAAAGAAGATATCTTAAAGAAAAACCAGGAGGCACTGAAAAAGGGGATGGAAGTTTAGCACATTCGGTTTCGATTATTTTGCAGTTTATAGATCGCCAGTTAATCTGGCGATTTTTTATTTCTTCTTTGGAGCTTAATATTTAATTGGTTGTCCCACCTTTGCCCTCAAGGTTATTATAATATGTAGCGGAAAGCTTCAGCTTTCCATTTTTTCCCAATGATATTTATCAATGGAGGTCTGAAGACCTCCGCTACAAATTGAAAACCTCTTTCTCAATCCATCGGGCGGATGCAGGGGTTTGCCCCTATATCAAAATTTCCATCTGTTGGTGGTGGAATTGTTGTCAAGACCTGTTTCGGGGATTTAAACCACTATATGGAATTGTAATGATTTTAATTCTCTATACGTTCTAACAAATCCCTGATCTTCCGGAAATCGGTTGTATCCTCTGAAAAACGTAAATGCTGACGAAGATGTTCTGCAGCTTTTTGATGTAGATTTTTTTTAATGTAAATTACACCCAGGCCATAATGTGCGGGAGCATAATCAGGCCGTATCTCAAGCGCTTTTTCAAAATAGTGAAGCGCTTCATTTATCTGGTCCATTGAAAAATATAGAGCTGCCAAATCATGGCACGCCTCTACAAAATCAGATTTCAATTCCAAAGATTTCTTATAGGATTGAACTGCCCTTTCAGGTGATCCTTCCCCTGTGTAAAATCTTCCCAGCTGATAATAGTGCAAATGATACGTGGAAAATTCTTTGGGGCTCAGTTTTTTAGCTTTTCCGTAATTATGAATCGATTCATCCAATCGACCTGTCATGTAATAGGCGAAACCTAAGCCCTCGTAATAGGATGCTTTTGCCGGATATAATTCTATCGCTTTACTGAACTGTTCTGCCGCCTCGTCAAATTGTCCCTGGTAGCAGTACGCCCTTCCCAGCCTGTCGTATGCTTCTGAATAGTAGGGATTCATTACAATGGCACGTTCTACTAATGTTATGCCCTGCTCTATTTTCCCGTCATGTATATAACGAGCCGAGGAGGTGATTAGATCTGTTTCCGGGAACAATTCTTTTAATTTATTATTCTCCTTTTTTGATTGCTCTGTCATTCCCCGCTCTTCAAAATAAACGGATAAAGTATGATGCCCGTTTCTGCTCTTCTGAGGGTCCAGGTCCAGCAGGTTTCTAAATCTTTCAATTGTTTTGTGTTGGGATGTATTCAACATGACCCAGGGCAGGGTGCAAAAAATGGTTGTTATTATGAGCACAGAACCTAAATATCCCCAATTTATTCTCTTCCCGGCTACTTTTAAAAAGAGATATCCGGCTAAGATGGTGTAGCCAATTGCAGTGGAGGAAAACAGATCCCAGTCTCTCGACATTCCCAAACCCGGATACATGACAAAATTAAATCCCAGACCCAAAAGAAGAATAAAGGATAAAAACACAACGGGTTTGTCCCTGAAATCAAAGACCTTGAAACAGGCCCAGATGCTGATCAAAAGGATGAATCCCAGGGGGGAGATCAAAAGATGCTGGTTCAAAATATCCAGGATATGGGGCCAGGACAAAAGGCTGTAGCCCGGAGCATAATGATCACCTCCAAAAACCGGGACATACCTGTTTCCCACTGTCCAGCTGTATTCTCTGATGTAGAGAAGGATCAAAATAGTCGTTAACACAAAAAACAAAAATGCCCAGTTCTCCTTATTTTCCAAGAATGGAGTTCCCTTTTCTTTTTGATATCCCAGAACATACAAAACAAAAACCGAAGGCAGAAGATAAAATGCGGAAACGTGAGAAAATGAAGCCAGAACAATAAGCAAAAGAGGTAAAAAGGGATTACCTTCACCCTTCAGGTATTTCAGGGACAAAAAAATAAAAGCGAATATCAAGATGTAAGATAAAGAATAATGTTCAGCGTATCCGCAGAAAAGCTGGATACTTCCCATAAGAGCTATAAAGGGGAACAAAAAAAGCTTTTCCCATTTATCCTGGCCCAGGAAATCGACAAGGAGGAAAATCAGAAGGATGAGGATAGCTCCGTAAAAACAGCTCACCAGCTCGTAAAGGGTAGCTGCGTCGACATTCAAAAGATTATGCAGTAATTTGTATAAATGAACGTAAATTAAAGTTTCTACTGGCTCGGTCCATTTGATGAAAAATTCCCCTTTTTGCAAATTGTCAATTACCTGGTAACCATCCCCCAGAAAATGAGTCCTGGTTCTGAAAACCCAGAACAAGGGCAAGCTTAACAAAGAGAAAAGAACAAACCACAGTCTTTTGGATCTGCCAAAAGTGAAATTGTATATTAGTTCCAGAGGGATTCTAAGTGTATTCCGAACCTTGAAATTTATCCCCGGAATCAGGAGAAGAAAAAATACGATCAGGAGCAAAATCCCTAATTCCAGAGGAAAGTAAGCCAGGTGGTTTATCCCCCACAACCGTTCCTCAGGGAAAAAAGACGAGATAAAGTGGCTTGTGATTAGCAGGGTGCAGAGAATAATTACAGTTATCTCAAATTGAGTCAGCTTCCTGGCAAAAGTAATTTTCTCACCATCCGTTGTCTTTTTCATATGCCGAACCTCAAATACACAAACAGGCGTTAGCCTGTAATCTCTGCTTCAAAGATAGTTGTGCTAATACAAAAAAGGAAACATTTTATTGCTGTCAAGAGATACTTACCCCGAGAGCATATTATGCCGGATGTGGCTTGATCGGAAAAAATTCAGGCATAAGTTCCGTTAAATAAATTTAAAGCACCTGTATCCAGTTTTAAAGTAAATGGGAGGCATCTATGTTTTCAAGAATAAATCCATACCTGAAGAATGCATCTGCCCTTTGATGATTAAATATTTTGATTGCCTGAATTTTTTTGTTATACTTATCTCATGCATCCTTTATCTGACAGAATAAGAAAAGAGTTTCTGCCTTTTGTGTTAAAACCGGGCAGGTATGTTGGCAATGAGCTAAATGTAATTGAAAAGGAGCATCCGGGTAAGGTCAAATTCGCACTGAGCTATCCGGATGCCTATGAGATCGGGATGTCCTATATGGGTCTTTCCATCCTCTATCATCTTATCAACAAAAGGCCGGACTCTGTGGCTGAACGTGTCTTTGCACCCTGGACTGATGCGGAAAAGATACTGCGGGACAGAAAAATTCCACTTTTCTCTCTGGAATCACATACCCCTTTAAAGGAATTTGATATTCTGGGTTTTTCCTTATCCTATGAGCTTACCTATACCAATGTTTTGAATATTCTCGATCTTTCGGGAATACCGGTTTTCTCAAAGCACAGGGGGGAGGATGATCCCTTGATTATCGCAGGCGGGTGCTGTGCTTCAAATCCCGAGCCTATGGCTGATTTTATTGATCTTTTCGTGTTGGGGGACGGAGAGGAGGTAATACACGAGATATTAGACATTGTTGAAAAAGAAAAGCAAAATCACACCAAAAAATCTGACCTGATGCTTAAGCTTTCGAAAATCGAAGGGGTTTACGTTCCCTCTTTTTATGAGGTAAAATATGATTCAGAGGACAGGTTTGAGAAACTGGTTCCCAAATCTGGAGATTTTCCGGAAAAGATCAAGGTGCGAACTGTGCCTGAGCTGAGAAATGAATTTTATCCGGCCTCTCCTCTGGTTCCGTTTGTGGATGTGCCTCACGATCGCCTTTCAGTGGAGATAATGCGGGGATGTCCCCAGGCCTGCAGGTTCTGCCAGGCCAGGTTACTCTACCGTCCCCGAAGGGAAAGGGAGGCTGAGGATGTGATAAAACAAATAGAGATCGGCATTGCTAACACGGGATGGGATGAGGTTTCCCTGGTTTCCTTGTCATCAACAGACTATAAAGACCTGAAGGAACTGGTGACAAGACTGCAAAAGCTGCTTCACCCTCAAAGGGTCTCCATCTCCTTGCCATCGTTAAGACCCGGTTCCCTGTCAGAGAAGATAGCCTGGACATTAACCCAGACCAGAAAGCCTGGATTGACCTTTGCCCCTGAGGCAGGAACTCAGAGGTTGAGAGACGTTCTGAAAAAGAACATAAAGGAGGAGGACCTCCTTTCCACTTCCCGGCTTGCCTATTCTCTGGGCTGGAATCTGATCAAATTATACTTTATGATCGGACTCCCTACTGAGAAAAAGGAGGATCTGGATGGCATTAGTGACCTGATAAAAAA
>JBARPA010000218.1:0-6687 GCA_049642665.1 Candidatus Zixiibacteriota bacterium | reverse complement strand
CTTTCACCCCGGACCAGGCTGACCAGTGTAGGTTACGCTTACCGGGCCGAGCAGGCGGATACGGCAGCCTATGCTCAGCAGTCAGCGGCAGCTGACAGCGATTGGACAATTGACGGCAGCAATATGTATTCAGCGGTTTCCGGTAATGTGGGCATCGGAACATCCACTCCCGCCACCAAGCTGGACGTAGTCGGAGACATCAACATCAACTCGGTTTACAGAATCGGGGGAAAGGCGGTGCTCTCATCTGACCCGGACTCAGGAAATATCCTGGTAGGTGTGGGTGCTGGCGGAAACGCCACCAAGTTGAAGTCTACCACCTTTGTGGGAGATAGTGCCGGGTATAATAACCAGTCAGGTGGCAATACATTCGTGGGAAGGAAAGCAGGCTACTCAAACACCGAAGGTGGTGCCAACACATTCCTGGGAAACGCTGCCGGTCTTTATAACCAGTCAGGTGACCACAACACATTCCTGGGAGGGATAGCAGGCTTAGACAACACCACTGGTAGCTCGAATACGTTCGTAGGTTCTAACGCAGGCATCTCAAACACCGAGGCCAATAGCAACACATTTGTAGGAGTAGAGGCAGGCCTCATGAACACCACAGGCTCAGATAACGTTTACATAGGGCGCATGGCAGGCTGTCAGCTCGATACAGCATCCTGCAGCGTTATCATCGGCTCAAAGGCAGGTCCGGGGCCGGGAGCAGGCTCCAATAATGTTTTTATCGGTTTTGGGACAGGCGACCAGAACACCGGCTCGGGCAATGTCTTTATCGGCTATGAGGCTGGACGCGATGAACACGGCTCCAACAAGCTGTACATTGCTAACGGTAGGTCTAACGACAATGTTTTGATTTCTGGTAATTTCTCTACCGGAAATGTGGCAATGCCAAATCTAAACTCCGGAATGCTGGGACAGAAGGTTTTATGGTGGGATGATACGTTGTATGTGGAGAGTTCAAGCAGAAGGTACAAGGAAAATATCAGAGAACTCAATATTGATGCATCACTGATCTTTCAGTTAGACCCTGTTAGGTTTGACTGGAAGAAAACAGGAGAGGAAGATATTGGTCTGATAGCGGAGGACGTTGACCAGGTGATTCCAGATCTGGTCATATATGACGGCGAAGGTAAGCCGGAATCGGTGAAATATGACAAGGTAGCGATTTACCTGCTGGAGGTGGTGAAGGAGCTTAAGGCGGAGAATGAGGAATTGAAGAAAAGAATGGAGGCACTGGAGAGTAAAGAGTAAAAAGTAGAGAGTTTAGAGTATAGAGTGAAATGTAGCCGCGGGCTGAAGCCCGCCATAAAATAATCGTAGGGGAGTCCCTTGCGGGCTCCCGATAAGATTTCCCAACAGATGAAACGGATTTGTAGTTGCTCGATTTATCGAGCTAAATAGAAGCCTCATAAATGAGGCAACTACAATCTGTGTAAAAAAGCCCAATGAATTGGGCAACCACAAATGCGGTGGAAACATGATTCCATCGACAACGAAAGAGTTTGGACAAATTAGAGCGTTATTGTCCTGTTAGTCATCCCAGTTTTTTCTTGACATACAACGAAAATCGCATTTGATTGGGTTTCCACGTTAACCATTAAACCCACTGGAGGTGTTTGATGAGAAAACTTCTTCTCGTCACCGTGGTTGGGGCTTTTTTGTTGGCTGCCAGCGTGTGCTGGTCAGGGATTCCTCACCTGATCCACTATCAGGGGATGCTGACCGATGATGAAGGCACTCCCCTGAACACCCCGCAGGATTTAACCTTCACCATTTACAATGACTCCACCGGCGGAACCCTGAAATGGACAGAGACCCAGTATGGTATTATGGTGACTGACGGGCTGTTCAATGTGAATTTAGGTGATTCTACACCTATTGATTTGGCTTTTGATGAGGATTACTGGCTGGAGATAGAGGTGGGAGTGTATGGTTCACTTTCACCCCGGACTAGGCTGACCAGTGTAGGTTATGCTTATCGGGCCGAATGGGCGGACACGACCGATCATTGTTACACAGCTCAGAAAGCAGACACTGCCAGCTATGCCCTTGCCGGAGGAGAAGGTGACAAGGACTGGATATTCCGCATAACCGATACTGCAGACACCACCCTTATGACCGGCAGCCAGTGGGGTATAGCCAGATATGGGAATGTGCTTTACGGCAGTGCTGATTCCACCCACGTGAATCTCGGCGTCGCCTGCACCACCGGCGCCAGCGGGCAAGACTATAAATATTGCACCGTGGGAGGTGGACATAGGAACACCGCCAGCGGGAACCTTGCTACCGTAGGAGGTGGAGCGGGAAACACCGCCGACAGCAACTATGCAACCGTGGGAGGTGGAGCTTTCAACGACGCCAGCGGGCATCATACCACCGTGGGAGGTGGATCGTCTAACACCGCCAGCGCGACCGGTGCAACCTTAGGAGGTGGATTGAGCAACACCGCTAGCGGCCCCTACGCGACCTTGGGAGGTGGAGGTTACAACACCGCCAGCGGCAACAATGCTACCGTAGGAGGTGGAGATAACAACACCGCCAGCGGGAACCTTGCTACCGTAGGAGGTGGAGGATCCAACATCGCCAGCGGAAGAGCTGCCACTATTGGGGGAGGACAGAATAATACAGCCAGCGGGGATAGTGCTACTATTACAGGTGGCGCAAATAACACAGCTAGTGGTGAAGGAAGCACCATTGCAGGGGGTAGTAAGAATACCTCCAGCAGCAATGTTACTACTGTAGGTGGCGGACGTGAGAATACAGCCAGTTATACTGGAGCCACTATTGCTGGAGGATACAGTAACGATGCTACTGGCTGGTATTCAATGATTGGAGGGGGACAAGCAAATACAGTTGAGGAACAGTACGCCACAGTGGGAGGTGGATTCTCCAATAATGCAATGGGAAGGTGGAGTACCATAGCTGGTGGATCTCAGAACGCTGCGGGCAACCAAAGTGGTGATACCGCTGCCTTCGTGGGCGGTGGATCTTACAATGCAGCCATAGCAATGTTCGGCACTGTATGTGGGGGACATGGCAATTATAATGAGGGTACCTATTCTGTCATTTGTGGAGGTTACAAGGACACCTTAACCTCAGGTGCCGATTACTCATTGACTTTCGGCAATGGTGTTTATCTGGATACCAGCTACCGGGTCTCTTTCTTTGACGGTGCTAATTCAGGTAAGCTGGGCATTAACCGCGATGACCGCGAGGGCGGAATCAATCACCCCATCCATGTTGGAACCGATGCAACTAATGGAAATGGGGCACATCTGACCGCTGGAGGAATATGGAACCCTCCCTCAAGCAGGCTATTTAAAGAAGATTTCCAATCCTTAGATGGCGAAGAGTTATTATTAAAGATTATAAATATGCCCGTTCAAGCCTGGGAGTACAAAAACTCTGATGAACGTCACATTGGGCCAGTAGCTGAAGATTTCGTGGAGGCATTCGATGTTGGTACAGTTAGAGAAGATGGTGCACGGGAGAATAAATACTTAGCATCAGTCGATGTAGCTGGAGTGGCTCTGGCTGGTGTCAAGGAACTTATTCAACAGAATCAGGAGTTAAGGCAGACCATTGAAGAGCTGAAACAAAGAATCGCAGAGTTGGAGAGGGGAAAGTAGAGAGTAAAGAGTAGAGAGTGTAGAGTAAAGAGTAGAGAGTTAAGAGTACAGAGTATAGAGTGGAATGTAGGGGAGCCCCTTGCGGGCTCCCTTTTTTTGATAAGAGAGCGGGAGGAGACCCCCCGCCTTAGGCGGGGGATTTCGCTAAGCTCAACAAGCTCCTCCCCTACGCTTAAGTCAGGTTCTGGAAATCGGCTTGCGTAATATTCCAATTCATAGGTAATTTCAGGTTGACAATTAGGGCTCTGGGATTATATTATAAAAGGGGATGGTATAAAAAAGAGATGAGATTTGCTTCTTGTCAGGGTTGTCTTCAAAATTGAGGGGGATCTGAAAAAGGGGTAATTTGAGAAAGAGAGGAGAACTTCTTTTAAAGTTTGGCTTTTTTAGGAGGTGATGCTGATATAAATATATTCGGATTTACTCAGAAACAGACGATAATTAACTAATAACCTCAAACTTTCTAAAAAGGAAAGGAGAAAACAAATGAGAGCTCTGAGAATGTTGTTTTTTGTTGGATTAGCTTTCATCTTTGTTTCCTCATCTTTGATTTATGCGGCTGTGCCGCAGATGATCAATTACCAGGGCAAGATAACCACGCCCACTGGTGCTCTGGTTGATACCACGGTTCAGATGATATTCACCATCTATGATGACAGCACTTCAGGTAATACCCTGTGGGCAGACACCGTGAGTTCCGTGTCAGTTCAAAAAGGAATTTTCAGCGTTTTGCTGGGAAGTGGCAATCCCATTCCCGATTCGGTTTTTGATGGGAACATCAGATATCTGGGCACAAAGGTTGGGACAGACGCTGAGATGACTCCCAGAAAGGCTATGGTGAGTGTAGCTTATGCCTACCGTGCCGGAACTGCGGACGGAGGAGGTGGAGCAAGCTGCGGCTGGGTGGATGACGGCACTGTGATCAGGCTGGAGACTCAAACTGATTCAGTAGGAATCGGGACGACAACACCCGGTTACAAATTACATCTTCAGGGTTCTTCAACTCCTCCAAACCCCCTGGTTTATGTGGATCAGACCGGAACTGGCAGGGGACTTTGGGTAAATACGGTTGGTGGTGCTTGTGCTTTGGTGGCTGAGGCCGGTAACCACGGACTGCGGGTGATCGATGCGGGAGGAGATGGGATCCATGTGGAGAATGCAGGTGGCTGGGCTGGTTACTTTGACGGTACAGGTTACTTCAGTGGAAATGTTGGCATGGGAACCACAAGTCCGGGTGCGAATCTGGACATAGTTTCCACAAACCCGAATCTTCGAGTGGGCACTACATCCGGTTCTCCTGTAATTACCCTGGATAAAGCCTCAGGTTTTTGGGGATATCTTGAATTCAGAGAGGCCGGGGCATCCAAGTGGCAGGCGGGAGTAACAACTGGAAACGACTATTACATTTTAAACTGGCCTTCTTCCAGATATGTTTTCTATGCTAATAGCGCAGGTGACGTTGGCATCGGAACCACAAGTCCCGGGTCCAAACTTGAGATAAGAGATTCTGGGACACTTCAATTTGCTATTAACAATACCTCTGGTCGAAATTGGGTTATGAGGTCTGACAATGCCGGAAAGTTCTCTTTGTGGGATTTTTCGTCACTAAACGATGCATTCATTGTTACCTCCTCGGGAGCGCCCGATAATTTCACCTTTGAATTTAAGGGTGATGTAGGCATCGGGACGCCCAGCCCAGGGTCCAAGCTTGAAATAAAGGGTGACGGTGCGCTTCAATTTGCTATTAACAATATTTCCGGTCGAAACTGGGTTATGAGGTCAGATAATACCGGCAAATTTTCATTATGGGATTGGTCAGGATTAAACGACGCATTCGTTGTTACCTCCTCGGGAGCTCCTGGTGCTTTTACTTTTGAATTCAAAGGTAATGTGGGCATCGGAACTACAAGTCCGGGAGCGAATTTGGACATAGTTTCTGCAAACCCGAATCTCAGAGTGGGCACTGCATCTGGTTCCCCGGTTATTACATTAGATAAAGCCTCGGGTTATTGGGGATACCTTGAGTTCAGAGATGCTGGTGCATCCAAGTGGCAGGCTGGTGTAACAAGTGGTAACGATTATTATATCTTGAACTGGCCTTCTTCCAGATATGTTTTCTATGCTAACAGCGCTGGTAATGTGGGCATGGGTACCACAAGTCCCACAAGCCCATTGGACGTCAATGGCAATGATATCCGCATCCGCACCTCCCAAACACCAGCATCTACTTCGGCAGATGGCTATACAGGAGAGGTTGCCTGGGATGCAAGCTACATCTATATTTGTACATCGGGAGATGGGCCGGGTGGTGGAACAGATAGCTGGAAAAGAACAGCCTTAAGCACGTGGTAGAATTAAGCAGGAATGCAACAACTTGTTGTTGCGAATTACAGCAATCCATATGGATTGCACTCCAAAACGTCTGGGGTAAACCCAGACGCTACATTATAGAAATGGAGGTGTTCGGAAAATGAACAGATTTAATATTATTAAACTGGCGGTGTTTTCCCTGGTGGTTTGCCTTTTAATAGGCCTCAACTTTTCTGCAGAGTCAAAGAGTCAAAACTTCAAGTTGTTCAGCGATGGTCTGGACAGCTTTGGTGGAAGAGCCTCGTCTGCTAATTTTTCGGAGAGGATAGGTTCAGGTGGGCAGCCGGGAGTTATCGGAACCTCTCAGGGTACAAGTTTTTATGGCCTTCAAGGCTATGTCAACACTGCGGCTTTTGAGCACGGAGATGCTAATGCCGATGGTAATGTTACCATTGCGGATGTGGTCTATCTAATAAATTATTTCTTCAAATCAGGAGCTGAACCTATCCCCCTGGAGACAGGTGATGTTGATGGTGACAACATTAGTCAAATTCAGGATGCTGTTTATCTGGTGAACTACCTTTTTAAAGGAGGCAATCAGCCGATTAATCTATGATCTTAGTGATCTGATTTTGGATGTGCGAAAAGCCCTCGATTTTTGAGGGCTTTTTTTTCTGTGTAGCGGAAAGCTTTAGCTTTCCATTCTTTCCCCATCGCATCCCCAAATGGAGGTCTAAAGACC
>JBARPA010000217.1:0-7137 GCA_049642665.1 Candidatus Zixiibacteriota bacterium | reverse complement strand
AGATCATCCAGTTCCTCGAAATGTCGGGTATTAAATTCCTCTGATTTCTCTTTAGCTTTTGTCATGTCTGTGTCATAGATGCCCAGCAGTTCGGCCTCTGGTATTTGGGAGTAAATTCTGAGGTGATGTTGACCCAGATGCCCTACCCCCACCACCCCCACCTTAATTTTATCCAAATCCGACCTCCTGTTTAAAAACCGGTTGAGTTTATTTCTCAACTTTTCATTAAGCTATTTAAATCTCTTAGAATATAATCAGCACATCTTGTCAAATCAACATTTTATCCCAGAAATCGTAAATGCAAGAGCAGTTATGAATACCTTTAAAGGCTTTATTTTGCGGAAACAGAATCGAGAGTTTCAATTCTCTTTTTAAATTTTATAATATGTGGACGAGGATTCATTTTACTTGACTTGAGCCGACATTCGTATTATAAATACAATAAATGGCGGCGTAGCTCAGTTGGTTAGAGCAGCGGAATCATAATCCGTAGGTCGGGGGTTCGAATCCCTCCGCCGCTATTTTATTATCCCCCTGTCGCTTTTCTGGATAAAGTCCAAAATCTCTTTAACTTCTGGAATCAGTTCGATCTCATTTTGAATCTTTTCCACTGCCTGAGAGGTGTTCAGCTTTGATCTGAATATGATCCTGTAGACCCGTTTAAGTATATCGATGGTTTTTTCAGGAAATTCTCTTCTTTTCAAACCCACCAGATTTAATCCCACGGTTTTCAATGGGTATCCGGCAACCATCATGAAGGGGCATACATCCTTCTGCACTCTAAATCCTCCCCCTATGATGGAATGTGAGCCGATTTTGACGAATTGATGAACCGGAACAACACCCCCGATTATAACATAATCCCCGATTTCCACATGACCGGCCAGATTAACGGAATTGGCTAAAATCACGTGGTCACCTATAAGGCAATCGTGAGCCACATGAGCATAGATCATGATAAAGCAATTTTTTCCAATAATGGTCCCGCCTCTCCATTCTGTTCCCCGGTTAAGGCTGGCGTACTCCCGGATTATAGTGTTGTCTCCGATTTTCAGATAGGTTTTCTCCCCGCCAAATTTCAAATCCTGGGGCGGGGTGCCCAGAATGGCCCCCTTATGAATCCGGCACTTTTTTCCAATAATGGTCCCGGAGTCGATTAGGACGTGAGAATCGATTTTGGTTCCCTTATCAATCCTTACATCGGAGTTGATGATGGAGTATGGGCCCACTGATACATCTTCAGCTAAATCTGTTTGGGGATCAACTATGGCGGTGGGATGAATGTTCATGAAGTAAGGATTTCAATTATGAAAAAGGTGTGTTCACCTATTTTTGTTCACGATGGTTGCCATAAGCATAGCTTCAGTCGCCAGTTCTCCTTCCACAAATGCTTTGCCCTGCATCTTGCAGGTTCCACGGCGATACTGGAGCATCTCCAGCTCGAAGCGAATCTGGTCCCCGGGCAAAACGGGTCGCCTGAACCTGACCCCATCGATTCCCATAAAATAGACTACCTTGTCCTCAGGATTATCTACTGTATTCAGAAGTAAAATTCCACCTGCCTGAGCCATGGCCTCTATGATCAGAACGCCAGGCATTATAGGATGCCCGGGGAAATGACCTGAGAAAAAAGGCTCGTTCATGGTAACATTCTTTATAGCCACCACCTTTTTATTGGGCTCCAGATCTATTACCCGATCCACCAGAAGGAAGGGATAGCGATGGGGCATTATCTTTAAGATTGCATCTATATCCAGAAAGTAACTGGCTTTCCTATCCCGGGGTTGGTATTTCTTCTTGATCTCCTCTTTCTCGTAAAGCTGTCTGATTTTTTTCACCAGGGCCACGTTGGCGGAGTGGCCCGAGCGGGCAGCCATAACATGGGCTTTCAAGGGCATACCTATGAGGTATAGATCACCCAGAAGATCCAAAGCCTTATGCCTGACCGGCTCGTTGTAAAATCTCAAGGGGACGTCGTTTAAAATTCCCGTTTTCCCCACGAACACTTTATCTTTCAGATTGAACTTTTTTTTGAGCCTTTCCAGCTCCTGGTCTTTTATATCCATATCACAGATGACCAGGGCATTGTCCAGACCACCTCCTTTTATCAATCCCTGATCCTTCAACATCTCCACCTCGTGTAAAAAGGAGAAAGTTCTAGCTGGAGCATACTCCTCCACGAATTCCTTTTCCAGAGATTCAAGGAATGTGTACTGGGTGCCCAGGGCCGGATTTCTGTAATCCACCATAAAGGTTATGCGGAGATCATCTGAGGGCAAGGCTACGATGTCAATTCCCTTGTCCTTTTCGGAATAGAAAAGCGGGGTTTCGATCTCCAGATAGTTTTTAGGTGAGTCCTGCTCCTCAATACCGGCTTTTAATATGGCCTGAACAAAAGGCAGGGAGCTCCCATCCCCCACCGGAGGCTCATTGGAATCCAGTTCCACTAAAAGATTATCCAGCTCCAGCCCGGCTAAAGCGGCTAAGAGATGTTCCACCGTCCATATCTTCACATTCCCTATTCCCAGGGATGTTCCCCGGGTGATGTCCACCACGTGATCGATATCAGCCGGTATCTCAGGAGAGTTTTCCAGATCAGTGCGGATAAAGATGATCCCGTGATCTTTTGGTGCTGGCTTAAAGATGATGGTGGTCCGATTACCCGTGTGCAAACCTACACCCGAGTAAGAGGTTGGTTTTTTTATAGTCCTTTGCAATTTCTTCATATCCTTCTCCAGAGTGTAAGACAAAATATCAACTGGATTTAACCAAAAGTCAAGTGAAATTTCCATCAATCGTTTGGTTGCTATCTGTTTTCAATCATGATAAAAAAAATGAAACTAAGCATACACATCTGTGGAATAAAAAATAAGTTCAAGATAATAGCCAAATATGAATAATCTTAAGACAAAAGGAGAGATCAAAATCCTTGACCTTTGGTTGGCTTTGGCTATTTTAAAAAGATGAACTTACCAAAATCGGATATATATGACGAGACTAACTAAAAAGAATGGTTATAATTTAAGCGTAGCTTTTCTTTTACATCTTGTTTGCTTCTTTTGGTTGATCTCCGCATCAGCTAATGGAACTGAGGAATCTGAGGTGATCCAGCTGGTGCATGCTGATCAATCAGAGATGAGAATTGAAGAGGATAATATCATAATTAACCTGATTGGTAATGTCAGATTCAGGCATAAGACAACTGAGTTGACCAGCAATCGAGCTGTGTGGTACAGGACTGCCGGGCAGGTTGTGTTTCTGGGTGAGGTTAACATCACGGATAAGGGAGATTCATTAAGGGCAGATAGAATTACATATATCCAAAGCACAGAGGAAGCTGTAGCTGATGGAAATGTTAAGCTTAAGAGCTTAAAAGAAAATGCTGTGATTTTGGGCACTCACGCGGACTATCAACGTGCAAATAAGTATACTCTTTTTACCCCGGATCCTAAACTTGTTTTTTATCCGGATATCCAGGACAGCATGATTGAGGTCACCGCCGATACCATGGAGTACTTCCTGGATCCTGCTTTTGGTGTGGCCAAAGGGAATGTCCATATAAAAAAGGAGAAGATGGAAGCTCTTTGCGGGGTAGCAGACCTCTACACCAGGGAGGATAAAATCCTTTTAAAAGAAAATCCCAGGGCTACTCAGGGAGAGAGCGAACTCTCGGGAGATGTGATGGTGCTTTATTTTGTGGAGAAGAAAATCGAAAGGATCGAGGTTTTGGAAAATGCTGAAGTTATCCATCGTCAGTTAGTGGACTCCTTGAGTTCCAATTATACCCAAAGCAATTTATCGGGCCAAAAGATAGTTTTTCTTCTGGATGAGGAGGAGTTAATAGAGGTTAAGGTAATGGGAAATGCCCAGAGCTCATACTTCCCCTACTTATCCGATTCACTTGAGGAGCAACAAAACAAGGCTTCGGGAGACACAATCGATTTATTCTTGAAAGCGAATAGGGTCAGAAAGGTTTTAATTAACGGAGGGGCTGAAGGGACTTACTACACTGTAACCAAATCCGAATACCAGGATAGCATAATGAGAGCCGATACGGTGATATATTCAGCTGGCATAATAGATTATCAGGTAGATCAGGATCTGATAACATTAGAGAGAAATTGCAATCTGAAACATGAGAAGGTATCTCTGAATGCCGGAAGAATAGAATATTATACCCGGAAGGAAATACTTACAGCAGAAGGAAGGAAAACTGTGGACCAGGGGGAGGAGAAACTGGAGGAGTTTCCCGTGTTAAAGGAGGGGAATGAGGAGATAACCGGGATCAGGATGGTTTATAATTTCAAGACCAAAAGGGGCAAAATCCAGGCGGGAAGAACAGATTTCAGGGGAGGGTTCTATTACGGTGAAAGGCTGAGAAAGGTAGAAAAGAATATAATTTTAGCTGATAGAGGAACTTATACCACATGCGATAGAGAACATCCCCATTATCATTTCTACTCCAGAAAGATGAAGATCGTTCCCAGGGATAAGGTGATCGTCAAACCTGTGGTATTATACATTGAAAAATTACCAGTGGCAGCAATACCCTTTTACGTTTTTCCAGTGAAGCCGGGAAGGCATTCCGGATTTCTCACCTTTGATCTGGGCAACTTTGAGGCAGGGGAGAGGTTCATAAAAAATTTAGGTTATTACTGGGCGGCCTCAGACTACTGGGATATGGAAGCCAGTTTCGATTTCTATGAGAAATCAGGATGGATTGTCAAGGGATGGGGAAGGTACAACAAAAGGTATCTTTTAAACGGAAGCGTGGCCGGATCCTATAACAGAGAATCCCGCTGGGATGGATTGACCAGGGTAAGAAGGGACAGATGGGACTTTACCTTCCAGCACAATCAGAATCTTACGCCCGCAACCCGCTTGAATGCCTATGGTACGTTTTTAAGTGACAGAGGCTACTACCAGGATTTTAGCTTCGATCCCCGGGAAAGAAGGAACAGATCCCTCCGCTCGCAGGTGAGCTTGAACACAAAATTTCTGGGAGCAGGAGTCTATCTTGCCTTAAGCAGAGATCAAAACCTGGATACCGACACCAGAATTCATCAATTCCCCACCATGCGGATAACCTTCCCTTCGTTTCACCCATTTGGCTATACCCAGAAGACGGAAGATAAAAGGTGGTATCATTCGTTTTATCTATCTTATGGTATGAGTCTGCTGAATTATAATTACAAAGCCAAAGCTGATACTCTTTACAACAGGAAAAAATATCTAACAGCGGATAACTCCGTCAACCTTACCTTTCCCCAGAGGTTTTTGGGATGGATAACCCTGTCCCCTAATTTCAATCTCAAGGAGACCTGGTATTATGTTTTCCAGACTAATCTCAGTCAGGAAAAAGGGATAGAAGCGGAAAAGATTGCCCGAAGGGGCGTTCCCTCATTGGGGCTAAATGCTAACACCAACCTGTACGGCACGTTTTATCCCGGGATCGGTAAAATCACAGGTTTAAGACACGTGGTATCACCCGGCGTAGGTTTCTCCTGGCAGCCCGAGGTTAAGGAAAGCGATGATTATCGCAATTTTACCGGAAAAGGAGGTTCAGGCATAAAGGCCAGGTCCTTGCGTTTCTCTTTAGGAAACATATTTCAGATGAGAACTGAGGATCAGGGTAAGGTGAAAAAGTTTGAACTTTTCAATCTCAATTCCAGTACTTCCTACAATTTCATGGCTCAGAGTCGTAAATGGTCCTATCTTAACTCCTCACTTCGCTCCAATGCCATCCCGGGAATCGATCTGGGTATTACCCTGGTACACGATCTTTACAATGAGGAAAAATTGGAGCTTGACTGGACTCATCCCAGATTGAAGAATTTCAGTTTAAGCACAGGTATTCAGTACAGAGCCAGGGGATCGGTGATTGGAGAAAAGGAAATCTCGGGTGAAGAAGGGAAAGAGAAGATAAAAGAAAAAAGAGCCTGGGGCTTTTACATTTCCCATCGTTATAGTGAAAGCAGATCAGGGGTAAGTGTTTTTAAAACCCACTGGGCAAGTTTAAACCTGGATTTCTGGGTTACCAAGAACTGGCATCTAAATTATCTTAATCGCTATGATTTCGAGGAGAAGAAAATCACCGAACAGACCTTTGAATTATATCGGGATATGCACTGCTGGGAGGGAAGATTCACCTGGGTTTTGCAGGGCTACAGGCGGGGATACTACTTCAGGATCAACATCAAAGCTTTGCCCGAGGTAAAAATAGAGAAGAGCCGAGGTGGCTTGAGGGAGATGTTGTTTTAAAAGTAAAACCGAAAAGGTCAGGGGTTGTTTGACCAATAAACATAGAGAATCCGATCAGGTTGAATTTCCAATCAGCCATTTTCTTTGAAAACCTTATTTTTTGGGCTTTTTTCGAAAAAATTTAAAAAAGTGCTTGACAAACCCGCTAAAACATTATATCCTGAGCCCGTTAACAAAAACCGTGAACCTTTAACCTCCTGTAGAGGGGGTGAATAGATGAGCCGAGAGGAGCTGATTCAGAAAATCGCCAGGGAAGCTAAGCTGAACAAAACCCAGGCGGACAAAGCTCTGAGATCCACTCTGGAGGGGATTACCAGTTCCCTAAAAAAGGGTAAGAGAGTTAGCTTCGTTGGTTTTGGCACGTTTACTGTGGGCAAGAGAAAAGCCCGGATGGGGCGTAATCCTCAGACTGGAGAGACTATCAGAATCGCTGCTGCCAGAGTGCCGAAGTTTAGGGCAGGCAAGCAATTGAAAGACGCTGTGAAGTAGGAGACTTTGAAATGTTGCAAAAAAAGCAGGGAAATCCCTGCTTTTTTTGTTTTTAGATTATTGAGGCTTAGGCTCACGGATTAGATTCCCGTTCTTTTTTTTTGCAGGAAGAATGAATTCTTTTGCATATGGTCAAGATAAAAGTTTTATTTGAGAATCAGGGATTCTTGACAGATGAGCAAATAGGGCAAAAAACACTTGACAAAGCCCGATAATTAACTAAATTACAGTGAGGGGATTAGAGTAGATTTTTTAAAGTAGATGATAATCCCTGGAGGTGATACTTAAAGTAATTCTTTAAGTCAGACAAAAAGTTCAGTGTCTGGCACATTGATTGCTCAATTTCATAATTGAACGTGATGTTCTGTTGAGACTGGGAGTGGTGTG
>JBARPA010000216.1:0-1636 GCA_049642665.1 Candidatus Zixiibacteriota bacterium | reverse complement strand
TAGCATTGGTAGGTGTGTTAACAGCAGATAAAGTTAGTGGATCATTATCCAAATCTGTTGCATGTACTCTGAAAGATAAAACCTCTCCCTCATTCACGGACTTTGAGCCAATCGAATCCAGTACCGGCGCCTGATTGCCCGCCTCATTCACCATTATGTCTACCAGCTCAGAATCTGCCAGGGTTCCATCTGAGACTATGAAAGATACACTATACAGACCTGATTGGGTGTAATCCGGATTAAAGGTAAAAGATCCTGCCCCGTTGCCTGAATCCACAAATGAAGCATTCACAGGAATATTTTCTGCCGATAATGTCACAGCATCCCCATCCGGATCTGAAGTCGATACTCTAAACTCTAAGATCTGTCCCTCGTTCACTATCTTGGAGCCGATCGAATCCAGTATTGGCGATCGGTTAACATCATTCACCGTTATGGCAACTAACTCAGAATCAGCCAGCGATCCATCCGAAGCTATGAAGGTAATATTATATACTTCAGCCTGATCATAGTCCGGATTAAAGATAAACGATCCTGCCCCATTCCCCGAATCCACAAAGGTAGCATTGGGGGGTGTATTAACAGCAGATAAAGTCAGTGGATCATTATCCAAATCTGTTGCATGCACTCTGAAAGATAAAACCTCTCCCTCATTCACGGACTTTGAGCCAATCGAATCCAGTACCGGCACCTGATTGCCTGACTCATTCACGGTAATGGCTACAAACTCGGTATCCGCCAAGGATCCGTCCGAGGCTATGAATGCAACATTGTATAAACCGAACTGAGTGTAATCCGGATTAAAGGTAAATGAACCTGCTCCATTGCCCGAATCCACAAACGCGGCATTGGGGGGGACGTTCTCCGCTGACAGTGTTACAGCATCACCATCCAGATCTAAAGCACTTACCCGGAACTCTAAAGTCTGACCCTCGTTCACCAGCTTAGATCCAATCGAATCCAATACCGGTGCCTGGTTAATATCATTTACAGTTATCTGAACCAGCTCCGAATCCGCCAGCAAACCATCAGAGGTTATAAAGGTCACATTGAATATTCCAGCCTGATCATACTCTGGGTTGAAGGTGAATGATCCCGCACCATTACCCGAATCAACAAAAGTGGCATTCAGGGGAACAGTCTCTGCTGTTAATATTATCGAATCTAAATCCGGATCTGTGGAATGCACCCTGAACTCAAGGGTTTGACCCTCATCTACAAACTTTTGTCCAATGGAATCCAATACCGGTTCCCGATTTACGTTGTTTACAGTTATGGCTACCAGCTCCGAATCAGCCAGGGAACCATCCGAAGCTATGAAGGTTACATTATAAACTCCAGCTTGATTGTAGTCGGGATTAAGGGTAAATGATCCCGCTCCATTACCAGAATCCACAAATGAAGCATTGAGGGGAACATCTACTGCTGATAAGGTTAAGGCATCGTTATCCGGATCTGTAGCATGAATCCTGAATGAGAGGGTTTGTGTTTCATCAACGGACTGGGAACCGATGGAATCCAATACCGGTACCTGATTCCCCACCTCATTAACTGTTATATCCACCACCTCTGAATCTGCTAAAACTCCGTCTGAGGCTATAAAGGTTACATAATACAACCCGGACTGGGTATAATC
>JBARPA010000215.1:0-1740 GCA_049642665.1 Candidatus Zixiibacteriota bacterium | reverse complement strand
GGGTGCCTCTTGTTTGGTTCCCCTTCACCACAAGCAAGAAGATATTATCATAAGACGAGGTATTTGTGTATCAACAAGGCAATTGGCAACTGCGAGACGGATTTAAAATAGAAAAAATCGTTTCCGGCTTATCCCTGCCGGTTAACATAGCTTTTGTGTCCAATCCCAAAAAGGAAAAGGGATCACCTCTTTTCTATGTGACCGAGCTTTACGGCAAAATCAAGGTGGTCACTAATGATTTTAAAGTCTTGGTCTTTGCTGAGGATCTTTTAAACTACGATCCTGATTTCAGGATGCCGGGAACCGGGGAATCGGGCCTGATCGGAATTACGGTTCACGGAAAAGGCCATGTCTTCGCCTCCATGCTTTACAAAGATGGAGAAACACTCAAAAACAAGGTAGTCAGGTTCACCACCAAAGACGGACTGAAAGCTGATAAATCCGAGACCATACTTGACAACATACTATCAACCAAGGCAGCGCACCAGGTGCAAGCATTAACCATTCACGAGGAAAAGCTATTCGTCAACGTGGGCGACGGTATGATAAACCCGGATGTGGCTCAGGATGATAACGATCTCAGAGGAAAGATACTCCGAATGAACCTGGACGGCTCCATACCTGAGGACAATCCACATCCCAAAAGTTATATTTATGCTAAAGGGCTGCGAAATCCCTTTGGCGCAGCCTGGAGAAAATCTGATAATCACCTCTATATATCAGATAACGGGCCTGCTGTGGATGACAGGATCGCCAAGATACTTCCTGGCGATAACTACGGGTGGCCTGAATCCATGAGAAAAAATTCCATATTTGTCTGGTGGCGTACCGAGGCTCCTACTGCAATGGATTTTTCCCAGGATCAATTCGGCTCGACATATAAAGACCATCTCTTTGTTGCTCTATTCGGGTACGCTTATAAGGAAGGCCCTGCAGAAAAGGGCAAAAAGATCGTGGTGATGTTTATTGACCAATATGACAATGTAATCTATCTCAGCGATTTTATCAAATATTCAGGTCCTGGTCCTGCCAGCGTCTGCGGTTTGGCCTTCGGGCCGGATGGTTTGTATTTCACCGATCTGCACGGTGAAAAAGGATTCAAAAAGGGCGAAAAGTCGGGTGGAAACGTCTGGAGGATAATTAAAAAGTAAGGAGGAAAAAATGGCGAAAGTTGCTGACACTCCGGAGAATATGCAGAAGTGTTCCTGCCGTGGCTGTCCCACGCATGACCAGTGCATGAAGGATAAGATGCAAGGACTTTTTTGTGCCAGGGTAAAGACCGACTGCGAACTTACCAAAAACGGATGCATCTGCGGTGCCTGTCCGGTAGCCTCGGAAAACAAACTGGACAAGATGTATTACTGTGAAATAGGCGCTGCCGAATAAACAAAAGAAGCTATCTGCAAAGAATATGTCATTATTTCATATAAAGTCCATCCTTGCCATATTCTTTATTCTGGCAGGATTAGTGGCGGTCCTGTGTATGATGGCTCTTATGGGGAAAGCCGAGAGAAAATTCAGTGCAGTATTTCTGAGAAGAACGCACAAAATCGCCGGCGCTGTATTCGCAGTGATTCTTGTGATCATAAGCTATATCTGCATAAAATACTGGGCTATGATGGGGGACCAGCTCTCGATCAGGGCGGCCATCCATGCAACTCTGGCCCTGGGGCTTGTCATTGTCTTTGTCCTGAAAATCTCTATTGTTCAGTTCTACAAGGAATTTATAAAATATATGCC
>JBARPA010000214.1:0-2029 GCA_049642665.1 Candidatus Zixiibacteriota bacterium | reverse complement strand
GATTTAGCCTCCTCAAAATATCAACTGTAGTACCAAAATCTGCAAATAATACTTGACTTCGGAGTGTTTTACTGCTATGCTTTTTTCATGTTTGTCTGCAAAGTTACCCATTATAATAAGAAGAATCGTCGGGAATATTATACTTTCAAGCTGGTCGAATCCGTCCGCACCGAGCGAGGACCAAGACAACGCGATATCCTTAACCTGGGGACTGATTTTGACCTGCCCAAAGAAAAA
This sequence comes from Candidatus Zixiibacteriota bacterium, assembly GCA_049642665.1. GTDB lineage: Bacteria > Zixibacteria > MSB-5A5 > MSB-5A5 > SM23-73-2 > CAYURP01. The sequence continues at coordinate 1,792 of JBARPA010000214.1, read as the reverse complement.
TGGAAAGATTTCGCTAACCTCGTTGAAGAAATCATCACCGGCCAAAAATCGTTATTCGATTATCCTTTAGAGGTAGAAACTCTTGCCAGAAATTGCGCAAGAAAAATTATCCGCAAGCACTCAGCTATCATCCCTAAAAAGAAGGATTCATCATCCGATTATCTCCCTGATTACCAAACGGTAGATGTAAACAGTGTGGAAAATGAGCAGGCCCGCACTATTGGGGCTGAAAACGTTGTTTATCATACTATCAAGGAACTTGAACTGGATACGAAATTGGCGGAACTTAAGTTCAATAAGCCTCACTTGGAGGCGGCCATTGGGGTTATTGCCGCCAGGTTAATAAATCCCTCCTCAGAAAGAAAAACTCATATATGGCTTAAGGACATAAGCGGTATTGACGAATTAATGGATACCGATTTCAGTATGTTGTCCCAGGATCGGGTATATAAGGTGTCAGACCTGCTTCTAAAAGAGAAAGAAGCTATAGAGGAACACTTAAGCGTAAAAGAACGAAACCTTTTCAATTTAGAAGAGAAGATCATTCTCTACGATCTCACCAACACCTTTTTCGAGGGTTCGGGCAAATATAACAAAAAAGCACACTTTGGTCGATCAAAGGAAAAGCGGAATGATTCTCCCCTGGTCACCTTGGGGCTTGTCCTTGATGCCGATGGATTCCCCAAAAGAAGCAATGTATTTGACGGCAATGTCAGTGAACCTAAAACCCTGGAAAACATGATCAAGGATCTTTCTGCTTATAAACCTCTTATTAAACCAACCATAGTGCTTGATGCGGGAATAGCAACGGAAGCTAATATTAAATGGCTCAAAGGGAATAAATACTCTTATCTCGTGGTTTCCCGCAAGAGAAAGAAAGACATTCCAGCGAACGTAAACCTGGTAACCGTAAAAAAAGACGATAATACTCTTGTTCAAGCAGCCCTGGTAAAGAACGAAGATACGGATGAAATAGAACTATATTGTCATTCAAAAGGCAAAGAAAAAAAAGAAAAAGGGATAAAAACCCTTTTCCAGAACCGATTTGAGGAAGAACTTATAAAAGCCCAATCAGCTCTATCCAAAAAAAACGGCATCAAACGCTACGAAAAAGTTATTGAGCGAATCGGTCGTTTAAAGGAAAGATTCAAACGAGTGGCCCATCGTTATGAAGTTACCATAAAGAAAGACCCCGAAACAAACAAAGCAAAAGCCATTAACTGGCATCTGAAAGAAACAGAAAATAACAACGGTGTATATGTCTTGCGTACTAACAGAGAAGAACTCAAAGAAGAACAGATATGGAACATCTACAATACGCTTACCGACATAGAAGACGCATTCCGCTGCATGAAGTCTGAATTAGGTTTTAGACCAATCCATCACCAGAAAGAAGTAAGAGCAGATGGACATATATTCATTACCGTCCTTGCCTATCACCTCTTGCACACCATCCGATTCAAACTACGGCGGGATGGAATACATCTTAGCTGGGCAACTATTCGGGACCAGTTGTCTACCCAGGTAAGAATAACGACTACCATGAAAAGAAAAGATGGCAAAATGATTCATATAAGAAAATCTTCCCGGGCCGAGTTATTTCATAAGAAAATTTATGATGCTTTGAAACTGCCTCATCAACCTGGAAAAACGGTGAAGACGATTTTATAAAAAATCAAATCTGTAGTACCAAAATACGGCTTTTGTCAAAGTCAACTTATTGATTTTAAAAGAAAATTTATTGGGGGTCATGAACTTGGGAGAGGTCTATTACAAGGAACAAACTCCACAC
>JBARPA010000213.1:0-4348 GCA_049642665.1 Candidatus Zixiibacteriota bacterium | reverse complement strand
TGTATACTAAATTATAAACCTCCCTCCCCATCCCGGAGAGCACATAGATCAAGCCCAAAGGAAAAATCATCAATCGGGGTTTGATCAAAATAGCGACAGCTGCAACAAAAATACATAATAATTTAATCTTATTTATCCGAGTATTCAAGGAAAATCTGGGAAAGGTATCATAGGCCAGGGCAGAAACCATCAACCCGGAGAAGACCACAATCATGGCGATCAATATCTCCAGATGTCTCAAGTGGCCCCACATCTCATAGCAGAAAAGGGTATAACCAACAATGGTTATGCCGGCCATAGGGATAGGGAGACCCATATAGTAAATATCATCCTCTGTTCTTGATCGGAGATTAAAGCGAGCCAGCCTGAAGGCTCCGCATAGAACAAATACAAATCCCAGAATCCATCCCCACTCGCTCAGATAGGGCAACTTGAGGGAATAAAGAAGAACAGCCGGAGCAATGCCAAAGGAAACCAGATCAGCAAAGGAATCCAACTCCGTTCCAAACCGGGAAACAGATCCGGAAAACCGGGCGATCTTACCATCTAAGGCATCAAAAAAGCCCGCCAGGATAACCAACCAGGCAGCGTGAACCGCATCCCCGTCCAGGCTGCGAAGTATGGACAAAAAACCGCACAGCATATTCCCCAGTGTAAAAAAACCAGGGAAAATTCCTTTCATCTCCTTCATCTCAATAACTGCCTATAATAGTTTCACCGGCTTTCACTTTTTCATTCAGCTGAACGTCGATTTCTACACACCCCGGCAGATAAAGCTCAACCCGGGATCCAAATTTTATCATTCCAAATCGTTTACCGGCTGAAATCATTTCTCCGGGTTTCAATCTGCAGATAATCCTGCGGGCCAGAATCCCGGCTATCTGTTTCATAATCACCCTTACCTTTTCATTTTCCAACCAGATCTCCGTCTGTTCATTCTCCAGGGAGGATTTTTCCCTGAAGGCCGGGTGAAATCTTCCAGGATGATATTTGAGATTTTTTACCACACCGGAGACAGGATTTCGATTTATATGGGGATCCCATAAGGACAAGAATATGCTCATTTTCATGCCCGGGGATTTTAAAAACTCGTTTTCCGAAAAATTCTCCAAAGAGACAATCCTGCCGTCCGCTGGTGCCAGTACCAGGTTTTCTCCTTGGGGGATTTTTCTTTCCGGGTCTCGGAAAAGAAAGGAAAAAAGCATGGAAAAAGCTAAAAAGAGCCCACCCCCGATGAAAAGGATCTCACCATGTAGCAAAATTGATAGGAAAAATAAAACCAAAGAAAAAATCAATGTTGCAACAACTAAATTTGCTCCCTCCTTTACCATCTTCTACTCCAGCCCATAGGTTTTCCGTTCCTTTTTATCTTAAAGCTAAACCGATCTTTATCTATGGGAAAACTCAAAAATCTTTTTTTACTCCTCCCGAATTTAATGGATTAACCTGATCTAAAAACCCTTTTGAAAATGTAATCCACAAATCTTATGTAATATTTTAAATCGAAGCAGCCCTCAAGCTCCTTTTCAGTCATTGTCTTTGTCAACCGCTTATCCTGCTTCAGTAATTCCTTAAAGCTATTATCGGTGTTCCAGGCTTTCATGGCATTGGACTGAACCACCTGATAGGCTTTTTCTTTTCCGATTTTTGGAGTTAACTCCATCAAAACCCTCTGGGAGAAAATCAGCCCTTTTGTCTTTTCAAGATTTTTTAACATATTTTCCGGATAGACCGAAAGATCCTGAAGTATACGGGTGAACTTGATCAGCATATAATCCACCAGAGTGGTGCTGTCAGGTAAGATCACCCTCTCCACTGAGGAATCGGTCAGGTCCCTTTCATGCCACAGGGCGATGTTCTCCAGGCTGGATAGGGCATAACCCCGAACCACCCGGGCCAGACCGGAAAGCCTCTCGCAAGTTATGGGATTGCGTTTATGGGGCATTGAGGAGGATCCCTTTTGTCCTTTGGCAAACCCCTCCTCCATCTCCAGAATCTCGGTCCTCTGTAGATTTCTGATCTCGGTGGCGAATTTCTCGATGGAGGAGGCTATAATTGCCAGAGTGGTCAAAAACTCCGCATGCCGGTCCCTCTGCAGTATCTGAGATGATACTGAAGCAGCCTTTAGTTTCAGTTTTTTACAGACATACCTTTCCACCTGGGGATCAACATGAGCGTAGTTTCCAACTGAACCCGAAATTTTTCCCACGGAAACTGTTTCAATTGCTTTTTGGAGACGGTTTATATTTCGCTCTGTCTCCGCATGCCAGAGTGCAAACTTGAGACCCAGGGTGATAGGTTCAGCATGAACCCCGTGGGTTCTTCCCGTCATGGGAGTGTATTTGTACTTTAAAGCCTTCTTTTTTATCTGTTGACTTAAACCTCTCAGATCACCCAGGATAATTCCACCTGCTTCCCTTAAAAGAACTGAAAGGGCCGTATCCACCACATCATAGGAGGTCAAACCCAGATGGATATATTTTGATTTTTCACCTAAATATTCTCCCACATTGGTAACAAAAGCTAAAAGATCGTGCCTGGTTTTTTCCTCTATCTGTTCAATTCTCCGGGCATCGAATTTCGCCTTCTTCTTTATTTCGGTCATAGCAGATTTGGGGATCTTACCCAGAGCTGCGTTAGCTTCGCAGGCCAGGAGTTCAACTTCGAGCCACTTTTGATACTTATTCTCCTGTGACCAAAGCTCCCTCATCCTGGGAAGAGTATATCTTGTAATCATATCTTAAGCCTTTTTGACTTTTTCCCAATCCTGCAGGAATTTTTTGATTCCCACATCGGTCAAGGGGTGTTTAATTAGTTGTTCGATTACCTTGAAGGGGATGGTGGCAATGTGTGCGCCCATCAAAGCAGCTTCCACCGCATGCAGGGGATTCCTGATGCTGGCTACAATCACCTCGGTTTCTATATCGTAGTTATCAAAAATGGTAACTATCTGATCCACCAGATCCATTCCCACATGGGAAGCATCATCCAGTCTTCCCACAAAGGGGCTGACAAAGGATGCTCCGGCTTTGGCCGCCAAAAGCGCCTGAATGGGAGAAAAAACCAGGGTACAGTTGGTGCGGATCTCTTTGGAGGACAAGATTTTCATCGCTTTTATCCCCTCCTTGGTGATGGGTACCTTGATTACAATGTTTTTGTGAATCTTGGAGAGCTGCTCCGCTTCCTTAACGATCCCATCTCTATCCGAACTTACAGCTTCCGCAGATACCGGCCCATTCACCACCTCACATATTTCCTTTAAGATGGTTTTAAAATCGCCTCTATCCTTTTCCCTGGAGAGGAGAGTAGGATTGGTGGTAACCCCATCTAAAACCCCTAAACTCGCAGCCTCCTTTATCTCATCCAGATTGGCAGTATCGATGAAGAATTTCATATTACAACCTCCAAAAGTTAATAGTTAACTTTGACCAGATAAAGACCTTTGGCTGGTGCAGTAAGTCCAGCTTTCTTTCTGTCTTTGGCATGTATAATATCCGTAAAATCTGATGGAGAAAAATAACCCCTTCCCACATCTACTAAAGTTCCCACCAGGGACCTGACCATGGAGTGCAGGAAACGATCAGCCTCTATCTCAAAAACTAAAGCCTCATTTCTTCTGATCCATCTGGCATAAATCACATTACATATATTATCTTCCTTGGCCGATTTGGCAACACAAAATGAGGAAAAATCATTCTTACCCCAGATCGCCCGGAGAGCTTCCTCCATCTTATCTGTATCAATTGACAGCAAAACCTCCCATACATATCTTTTAAGAAGTGCGGTTCTTTTAAGGTAAATCCTGTATCTGTACATTTTTGATTTAGCTGAATATCTGGCGTGGAAATCCATCTCCATTTCCTGGATCTCCTTTATCAAAATATCCTCAGGCAGAAGGTTGTTGGTTTCCTCAAAAATAGCTTTTAAGTCCAGTTGAGTTTCGGTCTTGAAATTGGCCACCTGGGCTAAGGCATGGGCTCCAACGTCTGTCCTCCCTGCGCCAATTAAATTTATCTCCTCCTTTAATATCTTATTCAACACCTCCTTTATCACACCCTGGACCGTTCTTTGATCCGGCTGTATCTGCCAACCGGAGAAATCACTGCCATCATATTCCAAAACCAGCTTTATGTTTCTGATGCTCAAACTCCTTGCTTTTTATAAACCAACTCTGGAGTTGAAAGTTTATGCTCACTAAAGGTAAAGTCTTTTATCTGGGGAGACTTTACCATTATAATCCTTTGATCAACAAACATAATATAGAAAGAATCAAAATCATTATCCAGAAGATATAATCTATCTTCCTGAACTCCAATTTCCTGTAGGAGCCTCTTTCCTGACCAGATCT
>JBARPA010000212.1:0-2437 GCA_049642665.1 Candidatus Zixiibacteriota bacterium | reverse complement strand
CAGTCGGGCTTTTTCTGTTCACGTTTTTAAGTCAAAATACCAGCCTAAAGTACATAATCGGTTGTTTAATTGTGGTGGGTTTTGGCTTAGCCCTCTTCTCGTCTCCCAACACCAATGCCATTATGAGCTCTGTTCAAAAAAGATTTTACGGAGTAGCCTCAGCCACTGTGGGGACAATGCGGCTTACCGGCCAGATGTTCAGTATGGGAATCGCCTTGCTTGTGTTTGCCCTGTACCTAGGCAGAACTGAAATCACTCCTGAAAAATATTCGCTTTTCTTAAGAAGCGTTAAATTGGCATTCCTAATTTCCACCGCACTTTGTATCCTTGGCATATTTGCATCACTCTCCAGAGGCAAGGTGCGAGGAAACAACCTATCCAATCTCTAAACTTCCTTCTATTCGTCCAATTGAGGGCATTTACCCTATTTCTTATTCTGTCAGGTCTTGCCCACTGGGTGTGACCTGACCTACCAATTTAAAATTAGTGGATATACAAAAAGCCCTCCAATCTTGAAACTGGAGGGCTTTATGTTGTTTATATCTTAATGATTACTTTATCAGCAACATTTTCTTAGCCTGCAAGAAATCGCCCGCCCGGAGTTTGTAAAAGTAGAGCCCGCTTGTCACATTCTGATTCTGGTCGTCTTTTCCATTCCATTGTGCTGATTTTTGCCCTTTGCTTTGATATTCATTGACCAGGACCTTGACTTTTTGACCCATGACATTATATACGGTCAGCACCACGTGGCAGTCAGCCGGGAGAGCGTATTCGATGTTACATACTGGATTGAACGGATTGGGATAGTTCTGCTTAAGGGAGAAAGCGGTGATCTTACCAGAGCCTTCCTCGTCCACATCGCTGGGACCTTTCTGGGCAAGAGACATGTATGTGGTGTCATAACCCGTTGCTCCCAACGTGTCTTCTATCGCCACCACAACCTGATAGTTACCCGAGTCACAACCCAGGGTATAGAATTTGATCTCCCACACTCCGGTGGACGTTCCATTACCGCTAATTCTTGTTCCCGTCACACTGCCACAATCTGGAATCACGGTTATGCCGGCATCATCCAGGATGACGTCATCATCCGGATCGTATGCATTCGCATTGTACGTTATCGTGTCACCTACCAGGCCAGAAAGTATTAACGGAACGGTTACTACGGGTGCATTGTTATCCCGGGGCTGGACGCCCAGGATGGTGGTATCAACTCCTGTTTTCCCGCAGGTGTCCTGTACTTCCACCACCACCTGGTAATAGCCCAGGTCACAGTTTGTGGCTTCAAAGGTCACCTTCCACTCCCCATTGGAAGTTCCAAAACCGCTCAATCTCTCAACAGAATATACACCGCAATCCGGGTTTACAATTATACCCGCATTGTCCTTTAGCTCCTCGCCATCCGGGTCAGAGGCAGTGAAGGTATAATCGACTGTTTTGGTTTGAGCAACGAGTACCGTGTCCGGCGCATCGACCACAGGCGGATCACTGAAATCAACTGTCACCATTACCGTCTCCTCATCCGTTTCACCATATTTATCAGTAGCCTTGAATATGAACTCAAAAGTGGTCTCAGAGGCAGGATACCACAACAGGGTTTCACACAATGGGGAAACGCCATTGCCAGTGGGAAAAGTGCCCGGGCCGGAAATTTTCTCTAAAACTAAAGTGTCGTCCAAATCTGGATCAATGGCACAGACCTGAAAGCTTATCAAATCTTCGGTGCACAGATAGTATGTGGTATCATCCGGCATCTGAAGCTGGGGAGGATTATTTACCTGGAACATAGCATTGGTGGAGAACTGTATCCCGTTTCCCTCATAGGCGAAAGTTCCTGCGTACCTCTGACCGTAATTCACTGCTAAATCACAGGTATAGGAGTCGGTGGAGTCTATTAAACCGTTCCTATTGTATGATCGGAGGGTATCTGAATACCTTGTAAAAATGGTGATATTAGGATCCGTGGTAGGATCTGATCCTGCCTGGGATTGATACGGGTCAGATATTCCAGAGAAATAGTCGGAGTACTCCGGTATACTGGACAAAGTTGTCTTGTTTGCACCCAGAAATATCTGACTTGAATTAAAAGGTTCTCCGTGCACCGAGGACCAGAGGTTAAAATCCACTGCTTCTCCCACGAAAGAAAACTTAATGAAATCGTTAGGATCTCCCGATCCATCCTGCCATTCCCTGGTGGTCACATCCCACCAGATCTCATAAAGGTTTTCTCCCCAGGATTTCCATCCCCAGCGGTCATTTTGCTTGAGGCACAAGTTGTGAGCAGTATCCGGCCAAAGTTCAAACTCCTCAGCGAAAATGTTAATGCCAGGGGTGGGAATCTGATCCATGGAAATAAGTATGCACCCATGGAACTGCTCCAGCGAGTTACCTTGGGAGTAGATATGGTTGGCAATATTCCACTTCCCCTGGTCATACC
>JBARPA010000211.1:0-4260 GCA_049642665.1 Candidatus Zixiibacteriota bacterium | reverse complement strand
ACTGCACCCTACAGAGAGGGTCCGGTTTATCTTATGGGGCGGCACTACCTTGCTCCGGGTTTTTCCCATCAGATAACCCCTTTAATCACCTTCACCGGTGAAGCCCTGATTAATCTTTCTGATCCCTCGCTCTTCTTGGTGCCGCAACTTGAGTATAATATTGCTGAGAACATCTACCTCTCAGCTGGTGCATATTTGGGACTGGGAAAGAGTCCTGAAATGAGAAAAAAACAGGAAGGTGAGCCTAAATTACAACTGGGTTCAGAATTCGGCAGCTATCCTGACTTGTACTTCACTTCTTTCCGGGTCTATTTCTGATATAAAAAGCCAACCACATTGATTAGCTTATCCTGGCAGTGTAATTTCATCCTTGCTTCAGTTGTTGTCAGATCATAGAAAATCCATAGAATAAAAAAGAGGGGTAAGATTTGAACCACCGCTTTAAATAGCATAAAGAGTTGCAAACATTGTGATAGTCAATTATAATTCACAAGCCCAAGAAATCCCAACTAAATTGAAACAAAATTGAAACAATTAGAGCCGAACCTAAGTCCGGCTCCTGTTAACTTCTTGTCTTTCAAATAGCGGGGGCAGGATTTGAACCTGCGACCTTCGGGTTATGAGCCCTTTAAGGTCGCTTACTTAAGTCTTTGGGTACTGGGATACTGCTAAGTTAGATAAAAAGATGTCAACTTTGTGGTAGCCCACCATTACCCATAAAAACCTAACCCAAATTGAAACAAAATTGAAACAGTAGGGGTGGGGGTGGTCTCCCCCTACCCCTTGTGTTTATGAATATATCAGCCCGTGAAAGACTATATGCGGATTCTAAGGTAGATATTAATTGAGTTGTCCCCCCCGTGAGCACATAGGGTCAGAATTTTTACAGGTTGGCACAACTTCCTTTTTATATGCCAAACTGAGTTCTACCCAACAACTCCATCGGCGTTAAGTCTGGTGAACAGAACGGCAGGGTGTGACTCAGGCAATATTCTTGATGATGTTCCGTTTGTCGTCGACGCAGAAGCAGATTTTCATAACGTCAAAAAATACTTTAAAATTCTTCCAGGCCCGATCCTGTGATCCCAGCTTCTTTACTCCATTACCACCTGGTCGCAGATCCCGCAAACCTTTCCTTTAGGTTTACGAGTTCATTGTTAATCATTATTTCATTTACGTGGTATCTCTTGTACAACTCCTCCATGGCTCTCATATTGCCATTTCTTGCTTGCTCACGTAAGACTCTAATCCTTTCATGATACTTCGTTGGTTTTCCGAGCATGGCTTCCTCCTTATCCTATAGCTTTTTTTGAGCATTCCCCCCACCATGATCTTTTCAAAGGGGAAGAACTCAGAAGCCTCCCCAAAAAGGTTCTGTTCACAGAAAGAGGGCCTCTGTGAACTCCCCCTACCATCCCATAGAAACCCCTAAAAAGGCAGGAATTAATGAGCAGATTTGCGTCTCCGAGATCTCCCCCAAACATAAATTCTTCTTCCTCTAAAATCGTTCTTTAAACGCTCGCTTACAGAACACCAATCTATGATGTTAGTCGATTAACGTATCTAATTTAGTCAATTCCCTCTGCCAAGTCAACTAAAAAATCGAAACTGGTCAAGTTTTTCCTTGCTCCAAATTGTGTATTCCGACAAGGGGCTTGGGCTCGGGTGGTCCCACACCATCCTATTAAACTAATGTTTCCATTATATTGTGACTGGGCTTTTTGGTCTTCGCCATGACCCCGCAGGGTATGGATCATCGTTTACCAAAAAGCTGTTTGAAGAAACTTTGATGGTGATGTCGCCATATATCACATTCCAGTTTTCATCTCCTGTCTGGATAACCCAATTCAGGGGGGTGTGCTAACTCATTACTGTTTGGGCTATTACCAACGAAGAGAACGGATTAGGTTATTCATGGAAGACCCACCATAGCCCATAAAAACCCCAGACAACGCAACACCAATTGAAACAATTAGAGCCGAACCCAAGTCCGGCTCCTCATAAGTTCTTGTCTTTCAAATAGCGGGGGCAGGATTTGAACCTGCTACCCTTAAAGAACACAAGGAGGGGCCAACTTTGTCGCAGTCCATTATACTTTATGAAAGCCCAAGAAAAAATAAACCCCAATTGAAACAAAATCTAAACAGTAGGGTGAGGGTGGCTGTCCTCTACCCCCTTTTTTTAAATTAGGGAAGCCATTGAGGTGAGAAGATGTCTCGATGATGGATTTTTTTGTCTTGACAATGGGGGTTGGGGTTTGTAAGATTAGGGTGTTAGAGTGTGCGGGAAGATAGGGTGAAGGCGTCAATATCGCTGATAGCTGATTCTTTATTCTTTGTTAACTATATGTTTGTATAGGCTACACGAACGATTCTGTTGAAGTAAAAGGAGGTGAAAGAGTATGCCGACTTATGTGACGCTTTTTAGATCAACAGCCGAGGGGACAAAGGGGATAAAGGAGACTCAGGGCTACTTTCAGCAGGGACAGAAAGATGTCCAGGAAGCAGGTGGAAAAATCTTAGCTGCCTATGCCCTTCTGGGTAGATTTGACTATATTTACATAACTGAGTTTCCAGATCAGAAGTTAGCAATGAAAGCTCTTATGCGCACTGTCGTCAAGGGACGGGTGTCGCCTGAGACGATGGTTGCCATCCCGTTGGAGGAGTTTATCAAGTCTGTCAAGGAAGCCTGATATTGGGTTTAGGATAGGTTTATATGGTGGTCAAAGTTGAATTGAAACAGAGGTAAGGAATCACTCTCGGCAATCTTCTGGATGCAGAGCTATTTGGAGCAAAGAGGGGTGTATGCGCGGGCTGTGTAGAGAACAGGAAGGGCAAGTTTCAAGATGCTGATGGCGCCATTCACTCCTATAAACGGAACAATCGGAGCCCCGGTGATGCCCCCCCTCCTTCCACATAACCATAATGATTATCCCAAGTGGCAAAGGCTATGTTACTCACAAGTTACTTGCTACTCTTTCTTTATTGCTGCTTTAACTTTTTTCACCATTTCCGGATCGTTTATTTGTTCATCGGTATAACCGTGGACTTCTTTGGCGTGCTTTATGACATCTGCCATCAGCTCTTCTTCAGTCTCACCACGTGCGACGTAGGGACAATCAGCTCCCAAATCTTTACAAACTAAAGTCATTGCCATATCTCTCACCTCCTTTCTAACTTTGGATGCGCTATTTCGCCTATCATTCAGCTCACCTCTTTTAACCCTATTTTGGGAACATCTTCTTTTTTAGATGTGCTCCAACCTGTTCTACTTCTTTTTTGAATATTTCATAGTTAGAGATAAGGCCTAAGGTGAGCTGAGGTATTTTCAAGAATCGACTCCTCACTTTGTTCAAAGAAGGAGTTATTAAAAGGATCTTCATTTTATCTTTTTATTTCGGAGTTTCAATCTGAGCAAATGGAGGGTAGATTAGCCGTTCTCTTCGCTGGTTTTTTTAATGTTGCTAGCCTTAGGACCTTTATCCTCCGTAGTAACAGTAAACTCCAGATGATCTCCTTCCTTTAATTCATCAAAGTCCACATTCTGAAGTTCTGCGCTGTGAAAAAATATCTCTCTTCCGTCCTCAGCTAAAATGAATCCAAATCCCCTTTCTCTCATTATCCGCTTGACAGTGCCTTTATGCATACTTTTATTCTCCTCTCAGAAAAAATACATTACCTTTTGAAAATAGTTGTCCCTCTTTAACCTCCCCAACGAATAATTGGACTTGAGACTCCTTTCTTTAAGTTTTAGTCGTTAGCTTAAAATCTTTGGTATCTGCTATATAGCCTTTTATTTTAAAATGTCAAGCTATATTTAAACTTTAAGTAATTAGAAGTGTATTAAGGCGACGAATTAATCCATTTTCTAATAAATAGCTTGAAAGACAGATAAAGGGGAGTTAATATGATGGCTACAGAAAAGTAAAAGGGGTCTGCTTTTGACCAGTAGTTAATGAGGAGTGAGGGTGTCCGTCCTCTACCCCCTTTTTTAGAATTAGGGAAGCCATTGAGGTGAGAAGCTGTCTCGATGACGGATTTTTTTGTCTTGACAATTGGGATTGGTAAGATTGAGGTGTTTAAGAGTGCGAACTAATAAAGGTTTATCATTTAGCATATGCTCGGAAAAGCTAACTTGTTGGGGTATTTTGGGAAAAGGTGGATTTTCAAATAGCGGGGGCAGGATTTGAACCTGCGACCTTCGGGTTATGAGCCCGACGAGCTACCAGACTGCTCCACCCCGCGGTCGTAACTCTATAAT